>JAPXQZ010000232.1:0-3080 GCA_033813835.1 Clostridia bacterium
CATCTACACCGGCCGCGTCGCCTCCCTGGCGGAAGGCGCGCGCGAAGCCGGGCTGAAATTCTAAGGAGGGGACCTGAGGATGCAACGCAGAGACAGAGACAGGGACCGGGAAGAGCAGAGCGAATTTAAAGAGAAGCTGGTGTCCGTCAACCGCGTCGTGAAGACGGTCAAGGGCGGGCGCAACTTCCGCTTCGCGGCGCTGGTCGTCGTGGGCGACGGCGCCGGGCGCGTCGGCGCCGGCATGGGCAAGGCCGCCGAAATCCCCGAGGCTATCCGCAAGGCGAACGAGAGCGCCAAAAAGCACCTCATCACCATCCCGCTGGCGGGCACCACGGTGCCCCATGCGACGACGGGCTACTTCGGCACCGGCAAGGTGGTCATCCTGCCGGCTCCCGAGGGCACGGGCGTCATTGCCGGCGGCGCGGCGCGCGCGGTGCTGGAGCTGGCCGGAGTCAAGGACATCCGCACCAAGTCCTTCGGCACCAGCAACCCCATCAATACCGTCAAAGCGACCATCGAGGGGCTCAAGCTCCTCCGCTCTCCCGAGCAGGTGGCCAAGCTGCGCGGCAAGACCGTGGACGAGATCCTGGGCTGAGGAGGCGCCGAGATGAAACTGAAGATTACCCTGCTCAAGTCCCCGATCGCGCAGGCGCCCAAGAGCGTCCGTACGGTAGAGGCGCTGGGCCTTCGGAAAATCGGCCAGAGCGTGGTCCGGGAGGACAACCCTTCCGTCCGCGGGCAGGTTTTCACGGTCAAGCACATGCTGCGCGTCGAGGAAATCAACGACTGAAACAGGAGGAGTCCCTCATGAAATTGCATGATCTGAAACCCGCGCCGGGTTCGCAGACCAAGGCCAAGCGTCTGGGCCGCGGCATCGGCAGCGGGCTGGGCAAGACCTCCGGCAAGGGCCACAAGGGCGCCAAGGCGCGCTCCGGCGGCGGCAAGGCGCCCGGGTTTGAGGGCGGCCAGATGCCGCTGACCCGCCGCGTGCCCAAGAGCGGCTTCAAGAATCCCTTCCGCAAGGAATACGCCACGGTCAACGTCGGCAGCCTGGAGCAGTTCGAGGACGGCGCGGTTGTGACCGTCGAGCTGCTGCGCGCGGCCGGGCTGGTCCGTTCCCCCAAGGACGGCGTCAAAATCCTGGGCACAGGGGAACTGAGCCGCAAGCTGACCGTCCAGGTCAACCGCTTTACGGGCTCCGCCAAGGAGAAGATTGAGAAGGCCGGCGGCACAGCCGAGGAGGTCTGAGATGTGGGAAACGCTGCGCAACGCGTGGAAGGTGCCGGAGCTTAAGAAAAAGCTCCTGTACACCTTCATGATGCTGCTGATTTTCCGCCTGGTGGGCGTCATTCCGGTGCCCGGCATCAACGCCGCGGTGGTGACCAAGCTGGCCGAGCAGTACGACATGCTGGGCCTGGTCAATATGATGACCGGCGGCAACTTCAGCCAGATGACCGTCATGGCCATGGGCATCACGCCCTATATCAACGCCAGCATCATCATCCAGCTGCTCACCATCGCCATTCCGGCGCTGGAGCGGCTGCAGAAGGAGGGCGGCGAAGAGGGCAAGGAGAAGATCAACAAGATCACCCGCTACTCCACCGTGGTGCTGGCCGCCATCCAGGCCGTGGGCATCATCGCGGCGCTGAACAACCAGACCGACCCGGTGACCGGCCTTCGCGTGCTGGATCCCGGCTACAACAATTTCTTCGGCCTCCTGACCATCGGCGTGGTCATGGCCGGCGGCACGGCGCTGTCCATGTGGATCGGCGAGCGCATCACCGCCAGCGGCATCGGCAACGGAATCTCCCTGCTGATTTTCGCCGGCATCATCAGCAACCTCTTCTCCGGCATCCTCACCGCCTTCACCGACGTGCTGGGCATCACCCACTACGGCGGCACCGTGACCAGCTTCCTCATCCTGGTGCTCACCGCGCTGGTGGTCATCGTCGTGGTCACCTTCGTCGACCTGGGCGAGCGCCGTATTCCGGTGCAGTACGCCAAGCGCGTCGTGGGCCGCAAGATGTACGGCGGCCAGTCCACCCACATCCCCATGAAGGTGGTGTCCGTCGGCGTGCTGCCCCTGATTTTCGCCTACTCCTTCATGGCCTTCCCCGGCACCATCCTGGCGATGTTCGGCGATACACCGGCCAGCCGCTGGTGGAACGGCAACATGGGCCAGGGCCACTGGCTCAACCTGCTGGTGACGGCGCTGCTCATCGTAGCCTTCACCTACTTCTACGCCTCCATCTCCTTCAATCCCCAGGACATCGCCAAGAACATCCAGCAGCAGGGCGGAAACATCCCCGGCATCCGCTCCGGACAGAACACCGTCTCCTACCTCTCCCGCATCTCCAACCGCCTGACGCTGTTCGCGGCGATCTTCCTGGCGGCGCTGGCGACCCTGCCCACCCTTCTGTCCGCCTGGCAGAATGTCCGCATCCCCTTCGCGGCGTCCTCCATGCTCATCGCGGTTTCCGTCGCGCTGGAGACCATGCGTCAGGTGGAAGCCCAGATGGTGATGCGCAACTACAAGGGCTTCCTGTAAGCCCGGAAGGGGAAGGGGGTTTGAGGTGAACCTGATTTTCCTGGGCCCGCCCGGCGCCGGCAAGGGCACTCACGCCGGCATGCTGCGCGAGGAAATCGGCATCCCGCAGATTTCCACCGGCGATATGCTGCGCCAGAACATCCGCGAGGGCACGGAACTGGGGCTGAAGGCCAAGCGCTTCATCGACGCGGGCGAACTGGTGCCCGACGAGGTCGTTATCGGCATGGTGAAGGAGCGCCTCTCCCAGCCTGACTGCGAAAAGGGCTACGTGCTGGACGGCTTTCCGCGCACCGTGCCCCAGGCCGAGGCGCTCTCCCGATTCGCCGACATCGATAAGGTCCTGGACCTGGTCGTCAGCGAGGACATCATCCTGGGCCACCTGACCGGCCGGCGCGTCTGCGCCGACTGTCGCGGCACCTTCCACACCCGCCGCCTCAAGGACGACAAGGTGTGCCCGGACTGCGGGGGCAGGCTCATCCAGCGGGAGGATGACAAGCCTGAGACCGTCATGAACCGCCTGGCGGTTTACCAC
>JAPXQZ010000233.1:0-3071 GCA_033813835.1 Clostridia bacterium
GTAAAACCGGAAATCAAAGCCGTAGGGGTTCGCCTGTCCGGCCGGGCGGTACAGGGAGCCGGTAAAGGCGGCGCGCTGCCCCTCCGCCGGCACGGGGTCCCCCGGCTTGGGATAAAAGGTCCAGTAAAGGCCGTCCAGCCGGTGCTCCTTCCCCTCCCCGTCAAAAAGCCGGACGTCCCGCAGCACGGCCTGCACCCGCCCGTCGTCCGCGCGCCGCTTCACCTCCCCGGCGACGACGCCGGAAACCCGGTATGCGCCGGGCGGGGGAACGGCCGGATGCGCCGCGCGCCCGGCAAGGGCCGTCCCCGCAAACAGCAGACAGAACCCCGCCGCCACGAAGCGCCAGGCGGCCTCCCTGCGCAGCAAGGCTAGCGCGGCGAGGGACAGCGCCAGGCCGCACAGCGAAACAAAGGGCATGAAGCCCGGAAGCCCCGCCCCGATGAGCACGCCCGCCGCGTAAAACGGCGCGGCCGCCGCCAGCGGACGCTGGAGGAAGAAGCTTCTTTGGCTCACAGGGAGAGGGTCAGCCCGGGCGCCGCGTATTCGCTGGCCGGGAACACTTCGCGCGCCTCCCGGACCAGGGTCTGCCCGTCGCTGCCCGGCTGGAAGTGCGAAAGCAGCAGCCGGCCCACCCCCGCGTCCCGGGCCAGCTGCGCGGCCTGGGCGGCGCTGAAATGGGGCAGCCCGGGCTTCCACTGGGCGCGGGTGAAGGTGGCGTCGCAGACCAGCACGTCGGTGCCCCGGCAGAAATCCGGAAGCCCGCCCCGCTCCGCCGCGTCGCCCGTGTACACGAGGGTGGCGCCCCCGCGCGTCAATTTGAGCGCGTAGGCCGGCTCCGGGTGGGGCACCTGCAGCGCCTGCAGCGAAAAGCCGCCGACCGCCGGGGCGCGGGAGATGTCCAGGAAGCGGAACTCGTCCCCGCCTAGATAATCTTTCAGGGGATGCGGCCCCGGCGGCGCGTACACGTCCAGCCGGGCGGCGCGCAGGAGCAGGCAGTAGCGGAGCGGCAGCATGTCGCTTACGTGGTCGTTGTGCCAGTGGGTCAGCAGCACCGCCGTCAGGCGCGCGGGGTCGGCGAGCGCCATCAGCCGGGGCAGCACGCCGCAGCCCAGGTCGAGCAGCAGGCGCTCCTCCCCCTGGGTCACCAGGAAGCCGGAGCAGGCGCCGTTTGCCCGGGGGTAGGAGCCGTCAGAGCCCAAAACCCGCAGTTCCATCGCGTTCCTCCTTCAACAGCAGCCGCGCCGTCAGCGCGAACAGGGCGGCGCACAGCAGCATCAGGCCGAAGCCCGGCGACGCGCCGGAGGCGTTGAGCAGCAGCACGGAAAAGTTGTACATCCCGTGAAACATCATCGGCAGGACCAGGCCGCCGCGGGAAATCCGCAGCCGGGCCAGCGTCAGCCCGATTACCAGCAGCACCGGGAAGGCCAGCAGCGACTGGTGCAGCGCGGCGAACACCGCGGCAGACGCCAGGGCGGCCGCGCCCGGCTTCATCCTTTTCATCAGCGCGCCCAGCATGACGCCGCGGAAGAGCAGCTCCTCGCACACCGCGGGCACGAGGGCCATGCACAGGGCGGCCAGCGCCGTCTCCCGGAAACCGGCGGGCAGGGGCGCGGGCGGCGGCTCCGCGGGCAGGCCCAGGGACTGGAGCAGGTACCAGGCGACCAGCGTCACCAGCAGCCCGGCCATCGTGAAAGAAACGGCGGACAGCAGCGTCAGCCCCGCGGGCAGGGAATCCGGCTTTTTCATCAGGGCCCGCAGGCGTTCCCGGCTTTGGGCGCTCCGCAGGTACAGGAGCAGGGCCGGCAGGCCGAACAGCAGGGTTTCCCGCAGCGCGGTCAGCAGGCAGACGGCGACAAAGCCGGGGTCGTCGCCGGCCAGCGCCTCGGGGACAAACCATCCCAGCGGCAGGCACAGCAGGGCGGCTGCCAGCCACCCGCCTTCCTTCCTATTCAAGGGTGAAGCGCCCGCCGACCCGGTCCCTGTAGGTCATCTCCAGGTGGATGTCGCTGCCGGGGCGCAGCCCCTGCCGCCGCAGTTCCTCGCTGACGGTGTGCATCGCCAGTTCCGGCGTGTTGTTGTCCTGGCTCAGGTGCCCCAGCAGCGCCTGCCGGGTGCCCTGCTGGTAGAGGTCCATCAGCGCCAGGGCGCAGGACAGGTTGCTCAGGTGCCCCCGGGCGCTCATGATGCGCTGCTTGAGGGATTCGGGGTAGCGGGCGTTGTGCCGCAGCATCTCCGGGTCGTGGTTGCTCTCCAGCAGCACCAGGTTGCTGCCGGACAGCGCGCGCAGCACCGGCCTGGTCACCCGCCCCATGTCCGTCGCCACGGAGACGCTCCGGCTGCCCGCGAACAGGCGGAAGGCGACCGGCTCCGCCGCGTCGTGGGAGATCGGGATGGGCTGCACGCCGATGTCGCCGATCAAAAACTCCGCCTCGCTGTCGAACACCCGGCGCAGGCCCGGCGGAACCTCGCCCACCATCCGGCGCATCGCGGCGGTCTGCCAGGTGGCCTCGTTGGCATAGACCGGGATGTGGTAGCGCCGGCTGAGCACGCCAGCGCCCAGGATGTGGTCGGAATGCTCGTGGGTGATGAGGATGGCGTCGAGGGTTTCGGGCAGGACGTGAAGCTGCGCCAGCGCTCCCGCGAGTACGCGACCGGTCAGCCCCGCGTCCACCAGCACGCGAGTATCCCTGTAGGCCAGGTAGGTGGCGTTGCCGTTGGATCCGCTGTTGAGCGAGCAGAATTCCAGTTTCATGTGCCGTCCGTTTCTGTTTGGGCGCTGTTGACGCCTTGGGGGGATTATAGTCTCTCCCCCCCGGGGTGGCAAGCCGGGCGGAATATTGACGTGCACCCCATGTAAAGCACAAAATTTGCTTAGTGGCAGTTCGTCCGCGACGAGTGGTGATATGCTGCTCTCGCTTTGCCGATGCTGAGGATAGGGCAACGCTGAGGAGCGACCCGAGCGCTTCACCGGATGTGCGGGAGGGCGACGAGGAGGGTTCCGTCGCTTTTTCTTGCGCCGCAGCGCGGCTGCCCTCCTGGAAAGCGAAGCGATAAACCGCGGGGGTTCGGGG
>JAPXQZ010000234.1:0-3060 GCA_033813835.1 Clostridia bacterium
TTGCCGGCAGCCGGTCAGGGCCTGCAGGCCGGTTCCGGGTGGGCGGAAAGGGAACGCGGATACTGCCGGAAAGTCAGGGCGGCGGCGCGAAGGGAAATGGCGCGGGAAATGGCAGCCTTGCGCCTGCAGGGCAGCCCGGCGCGTCTGGCCGGCCTGTCGGAACGTTTTCTGGAGGCATCTCAGGCGCTCGAATCTGCGGACAGATCTCTACGCTGCCTTGACGCGTACCATACGGTTGATCAGGGCTGCCAGGGAGAGGCGTCTGGATGACGGGAAGGCAGGCAGTCCATTAGCCCGTGAACGAGGCAGCCCCGCGTGCCGGTTTCTGTCAGCCTGCTGTTTTTTTCCCGCGGCTCAACCCCTTGGCACGCAGTTCGTGGTTCAGTTCGCGCTTGCGCATGCGCAGCGACTGCGGGGTCACTTCCAGCAGCTCGTCCTCGTCGATAAACTCCATGCACTCCTCCAGCGTCAGCGCGCGAACGCTGACCAACCGCAGGCTGTCTTCCGCCGCCGCGGCGTTGCGGGTGTTTGTCACGTGCTTTTTGCGGCAGACGTTGACCACGATGTCCCCCGGCCGGCTGGACTGCCCGCAGATCATCCCAGCGTACACAGGGGTCTGGCTGCCCAGGAACAGCGTGCCGCGGTCCTGCGCGCCAAACAGGCCGTACTGGGTGGTTTCCCCGGTCTCATAGCACACCAGCGCGCCGACGGCGCGCCGGGGGATGTCCCCCCGCCAGGGTTCATAGCCGTCGAACACCGCGCTCATGACGCCCTCGCCCCGGGTGTCGGTCAGAAACTCGTTGCGGTACCCGAACAGCCCGCGGGCAGGCACGGAGAACTCCAGCCGTACCCGGTCCTGCCCGACCATGGACTTGAGCTGCCCCCGCCTGCGGCCCAGTTTCTCGATGACAGCGCCGGCCGCCGCCTGGGGCACGTCCGCGCGCAGGCGCTCCATCGGTTCCAGCACCTGGCCGTCTTCCACCTTCAGGATGACTTCCGGCCGGGAGACCTGAAACTCATACCCCTGCCGGCGCATCGTCTCGATTAAAACCGAGAGGTGCAGTTCTCCGCGCGCCCTGACGATGAACTGGTCGGGTGTTTCCCCGTCCGACACCCGCAGCGACACGTCGGTGTGGGTTTCCCGGTACAGCCGCGCGCGCAGGTGGCGGCTGGTCACGTAGGTGCCCTCCCGCCCGGCGAAGGGGCTGTCGTTGACCGAGAAGGTCATCGCCACCGTCGGCTCCCCGATGGCGACGAAGGGCAGGGACTCGGGCGCCAGGGGATCGCAGACCGTGTCGCCGATGTTCAGGTCGGACAGCCCGCTCAGCGCCACAATGTCCCCGGCGGTCGCAATCTCCGCCGGCAAGCGTTTCAGCCCGTCGAAGAGGGAGAGCTCCGTGACCTTGAACGCGTCCCTGACCGCGGGGTTCAGCGCGTTCACGCGCAGGAGGGATTCCTGGGTGTGCACGCTGCCCCGGCTGATGCGGCCAATGCCGATGCGGCCGACGTACTCGTTGTAGTCGATGGTGGAAATCAAGGCCTGGAAGGGGCCCTCCGGCTCGCATTCCGGTCCCGGGATGTACTTGAGGATGGCTTCGAACAGCGGGCGCAGGTCCTTTCCGGATTGCTTAAGGTCCGTCGTCGCGGTGCCCCTGCGCGCGGAGACGAAGAGCACCGGGTGTTCCAGCGCTTCCAGCCCAGCGTCCAGGTCGATGAGCAGATCCAGCAGTTCGTCCACCACCTCGGCGCTGCGGGCGTCCGCCCGATCGACCTTGTTGATGACCATCAGCACCGGCAGCCGCAGGTCCAGCGCTTTCTTGAGCACGAAGCGGGTCTGCGGCATCGGTCCCTCGAAGGCGTCCGTCAGCAGCAGCACCCCGTCCACCATCTTGAGCACACGCTCCACCTCGCCGGAAAAATCGGCGTGGCCGGGAGTGTCCACGATGTTGATCTTGACAGGCCCCCAGTGAACGGCGGTGTTCTTGGCCAGGATGGTGATGCCGCGCTCCCGCTCCAGGTCGCCGGAGTCCATTACCCGCTCCCGCACCTGCTGGTTTTGCCGGAATACGCCCGCCTGGCGCAGCATCTGGTCCACCAGCGTGGTCTTGCCGTGGTCGACGTGGGCGATAATGGCGACGTTGCGGATATCCTCTCGAATCATGGGCTTCCTTTCATTTCCGGCATAAAAAAAGACGGGCGCCGCGGGCGTTCGCCCGCCGGGGTTTTCCCCGGGCCCGTCTCTTTCCGTGTCCGATCTCCGGATTACATCAGGTCAGCGAAAAAGCCGGGCAGCGCGCTGTCCGGCGGCTCGCCGCGCCGATTCCAGCGCGGCGTCAGGAAGTGTGTTCCGTCGTGAAAATCCATCGCTCGTTTCCTGTCGCGTTTACGCGCGGAGCCTTTCCGCGCCGGCACATTATAGGCGGGCGGCGGAGCGGCTGTCAAGGAAGGGAACTGCCGGCACCGCCGCCCGGCTCAATCTCGCTGAGCTGCAGCCCCGGGTTGCGTTCTTCCGCCAGCCGGATGCTCCACTCATTTTCAAAGAACAGCACGTTATGCCCCTGTGCGTCCTGTCCCCGGGCGGTGGTGGAGGTCAGGTTCAGTTCCCGGACCTCCTTCGGGCTTTCCGTCACCCAACGCACGAAGCGCCAGGGCAGCGGGTCCGTCAGCAGCTCCGCGCCGTACTCGTTCTTGAGCCGGTAGGCCAGCACGTCAAACTGTAGCACGCCCACCACGCCGACGATGCTGTGTTCCGGCCCGGTTTCCTCGCGGGTGAAGGTCTGGATGGCGCCTTCTTCGCTCAACTGGGAAAGCCCCTTTAGAAACTGCTTGCGCTTCATGCTGTCCAGCGGCCGCACACGGGCGAAATGCTCCGGCGCGAACACGGGGATACTGGAGAATTTCAGCCCCTGGGTTTCGCTTAGCGTGTCCCCCAGCCGGTAGATGCCCGGGTCGAACAAACCGATGATATCGCCGGGGTAGGCGATCTCCACCATCGCGCGCTCGTCGGCCATGAACTGCTGGGGTGCCTTCAACTGGATCTGCCGGTTCTGCCTGGAGTGC
>JAPXQZ010000235.1:0-3057 GCA_033813835.1 Clostridia bacterium
CCACCAGGGTGGGGATGAAACGCAGGGCGATGGTCATCATCATCGCCATCTCGTGGGCGGGGAACTTGACCACCTTCAGCGGCGAGGCCAGCCGCTCCAGCCCGTCCGTCAGCGTGACCGGTGCGGTGGTCAGGGTTAGGATGCTGCTGCCGGTCACCAGGAATACCAGCCGGAGGGAAAAGTGCACGGCGTTCATCAGCCCTTCCTGCCTGATGACCACGGAGCCGACGCGGAGGAGTTCGGTCGTCCCGGCGCCGAAGAACAGGTTGAGGATGAAGGTAAAGGCCAGCAGGATACGCATGGGCCGCAGGCTGCGCAGCATCAGGGAGGCGGGCAGTCCGGACATCCAGGCCGCGAAGACCAGGTAGAGGGCGACGGGGACGTACAGCCACAGGTCGCGCACCAGGAACACCGCGATGAGGTAGAGGAAGGCCAGGATGATTTTGGCGCGCGGGTCCAGCCGGTGCACCGGGCTTTCCACCGGGTAGTACTGGCCCAGGGTGATGTCACGCAGCATCGCCGTCCCCCCTTTTGATGAGCAGGGCGAGTTCCGCCGCGATATCCTCCAGCCGCGCGCGCTCGGCCAGTTCCAGGCCGCCTTCGCGCAGCAGGCGCGCCAGCTTGAACCCCTGGGGCACGTCCAGGCCCATCCCGGTCAGCCGGTCGTACTGGGAGAAAACCTCCTCCGGCGTGCCCTCCATGGCCAGGGCGCCGTTTTCCAGCACCGCGACCCGGGTGGCCAGCCGCGCCACGTCGTCCATGGCGTGGGAAATCAGCACCACCGTGGTGCCGGAGCGGTTTAAGTGCTCCACGTCCTGCAGCAGGAAATCCCGCCCCCGCGGGTCCAGCCCGGCGGTGGGCTCGTCCAGCACCAGGACCCGGGGCCGCATGGCCAGCACGCCCGCCAGCGCGGTTCGGCGCATCTGGCCGCCGGAAAGCTCGAAGGGCGAGCGCGGGCTGATTTCGTCGAAGTCCAGCCCCACCAGGGCCAGCGCCTCGCGCACCCGCGCATCGATTTCCGCGTCGGACAGGCCCATGTTTTTAGGCCCGAAGGCGACGTCCTTGTAAACGGTTTCCTCAAACAGCTGGTGCTCCGGGTACTGGAACACCAGCCCGACCTGGAACCGCAGCGCGCGGCGGTTGGCGTCCCCGGCGTTGATGTCCTGCCCGTCCAGCAGCACGCGGCCGGAAGTGGGCTTGAGCAGACCGTTGAGATGCTGGGCAAGGGTGGATTTGCCCGAGCCCGTGTGGCCGATCAAGGCCAGCAGCTCGCCGTCCCTGACGGTCAGGTCGATCCTGTCCAGCGCCACGGTGGTCTGGGGGCCGGAGCGGTAGGCGTGGCTTACCTGTTCAAGCACGATGGGCACAGCCGCCTCACCTCCCGCACCATTTCTTCCACCGTCAGCACGTCCGCGCGCGCGGGGACGCCCTGCTCGTTGAGCAGCCGGGCCAGCCGGGTCATCGGCGGCACGTCCAGCCGCAGGTCGCGCAGCGCGTCCACCTGCGAGAAGACCTCCCTGGGGATCCCGTCCATGGCCACGCGCCCGTGGTCCATCACCACTACGCGCCCGGCCAGGGCGGCTTCCTCCATGAAGTGGGTGATCCACACCACGGTGATGCCGGCATCGCGGTTGAGGGCGCGCACGGTATCCAGCACCTCCCTGCGCCCCTGGGGGTCCAGCATCGCGGTGGCCTCGTCCAGAATCAGCGCCTCCGGCCGCATGGCCAGGATGCCCGCGATGGCGACGCGCTGCTTCTGCCCGCCGGAGAGCAGGTGCGGCGCGCGGTCCCGGTAATCGTACATGCCCGTGAGCCGGAGCGCCTCGTCTATCCGGGCAGGCATCTCCTCCGTGGGCACGCCGATGTTCTCCAGCCCGAAGGCCACGTCGTCGTACACCCGGGTGGCGACCAGCTGGTTGTCCGGGTTCTGGAACACCATGCCGGCCGTGCGGCGGATGTCCCAGGTATAGCGGTCCTCCCGGGTGTCCATGCCGCTGACGGTCACGCTGCCGCCGGTGGGCAGGTACAGGCCGTTGAGCAGCTTGGCCAGGGTGGATTTTCCGGAGCCGTTGTGCCCCAGCACGGCCAGGAACTGGCCGCGGGGCACGGCAAAGCTGACGCCGGTCAGCGCCGGCGGCGACTCCGGGTCATAGCGGTATTCCAGGTCCGAAACGGACAGGTGGGGCGCGTCGGTCATGTCGTCTCCCCGCGGTTGAAGGCGCCGCGCATGTCGAATTCCCGGTAGAAGTCCTTCATGTAGTCGAGGTAGCGGTCCTCCCGGATGGCCTGCCGGGCGCCCTCCATCAGCCGGGCCAGGTAGCGCAGGTTGTGGAGGCTGCACAGGCGGGCGCCGGTGATTTCATCGGTGGAAATCAGATGGCGGATGTAGGCGCGGGTGTAGTGTTGGCAGGCCTCGCAGTCGCAGCCTTCCTCCAGCGGCCGGAAGTCCGCCTTGAAGGCGGCGTTGCGCACCACCAGGCGCCCGTTTCGGGTCAGCACGGTGCCGTTTCGCGCGATGCGGGTGGCCAGCACGCAGTCGAACATGTCCACGCCCCGCAATACGCCCTCCAGCAGGCAGTCCGGCGTGCCCACGCCCATCAGGTAGCGCGGCTTGTCCCGGGGCAGCAGGGGCAGGGTGTGCTCCAGCATCCCGTACATGACCTCCTTGGGCTCGCCGACGGACAGGCCGCCGATGCCGTAGCCGGGGAAGTCCATCTCCTTGAGGGCGAGGGCGGACTCCCTGCGCAGGGCGGGATAAAAGGCTCCCTGTACGATGCCGAAGAGCGCCTGGTCCTCACGGCTGTGGGCCTGCTTGCAGCGCAGCGCCCAGCGGTGGGTGCGCTCCATGTCTTCCCGTGCTTTTTCCTCGCCGCAGGGGTAGGGAGAGCACACGTCGAAAGCCATCGCGATGTCCGCGCCTAGCTTCTGCTGGATGTCCACCGCGCTTTCCGGGCTCATGAACAGGGGGCTGCCGTCCAGGTGGCTGCGGAAGGCCACGCCCTCCTCGGTCATGCGGTTGAGCCCGGAGAGGGAGAACACCTGGTAGCCGCCCGAGTC
>JAPXQZ010000236.1:0-3056 GCA_033813835.1 Clostridia bacterium
GCGCTCCATCAACCAGGCGTCCATCGGCGGATAGTCGCTGACCAGGACGGAAGTGTCCTCCGGAAGAAAGGGTTCCAGCGCCCGGACGGCCCGGCCGTCCTCCGCGCACAGCATGGGCACGCCGCCAGCCAGGTCCAGCAGCAGCCCGCCGTCCGCCCTCGCCAACACCTTGGCGCTGCCCCGCAGCGCCGCCACCCTTGGCTGCACGCGCAGCAGGGGCTCTCTTTCCAGGAAAAACAGGTCCTCCGGCGTCACCGCCTTCATCGTTTCCCTCCCAGGCGCTTCACGCGGCGCGGGGCAATCCACACCGTTTCCGTACCTCAACCCGCTCTGGAAAAGCCGCCGCGTTCGCGGCGGCCTCCTGTCTCCAGAACCTGGCGGCTTTCCCTCATACTGATTGAAAACATTCATGCATCCAAAGCGACGAGAGATTTTGTGTCAGTTCAAGGAGGAGACCAAAGGTGTAGCCTAAACTGCATCGAGGTTCGACGACGCAGAAGCGGCGCAAAAGATTCGGTGCGACGATGCATAAATGTTTGATAGAGCAGTATCAGCCCGCCTTCGCTTCCCCGTCCACCACCGCGCGGATGCGGCGCACGCCGGCGGAGGAGCTTTCCTCCTTCTGAATCTTGAAGCTTCCCAGTTCACCCGTGTGGCTGGCGTGCGGGCCGCCGCAGATTTCCTTGGAAAACCCGCCCATGGTATACACGCGCACCTTGTCGCCGTAGCGCTCCTCAAACAGGCCGATGGCGCCTTCCTTCATCGCCTCGTCCACCGTCATCTCCCGGAAGGAGATGGGCGCGTCGGCCCGGATGGCCTCGTTGACCAGGCGCTCGACCTCGCTGATTTCCTCCGCCGTCATCTTCCGGCCGAAGGTGAAGTCGAAGCGCAGGCGTTCCGGGGTAATGTTGGAGCCCTTCTGCTGCACCTCCGGGCCCAGCACCTGGCGCAGCGCCGCCTGCAGCAGGTGGGTGGCGGTGTGCAACCGCGCGGTCTGCTCGCTGCTGTCGGCCAGACCGCCCTTGAAGCGCTGCTCGGCGCCCGCCTGGCTGGTCTTCTGGTGCTCGCGGAAGCGCTCCATGAAGGCGCCCTCGTCCACCTTCAGCCCGTGCTCCTGGGCCATCTCCCGGGTGATTTCCACCGGAAAGCCGTAGGTGTCGTACAGCTTGAAGGCGTCCCGGCCGGGGATGGTGCCCATGCCCTTTAAGCGCTTTTCCAGCCGGCTGCGGAAGGAGGAGATGGTGTCGAAGGCCGCCATCAGCTGGCCGATCTCCTCTGTCAACTGCGTCAGCTCCGGCAGCGGGCGAAAGGCGGAGCCGATGTTCTTCATCTCCTCCCGCGCCAGCTGCACCTTGCTGAGCACGTCCTCCGACAGCAGGGTTTCCTGCAGCTTGTCCTTCACGGCCTTAAAGCCGTTCACCGCCTCGTCCATGCGGGCGAGCATCTTGTCAAATTCCTTCATGCCCTGGCTGATGGTGCGGGCGAAGCGCTTCTCCTCCAGCAGCAGCTGCTCCAGCACGAAGGAACGGTTGGCCTTCAGTTCCGGGTACACGTCCTGGTATTGGGAGATGATCACCATCGCGATCTCGGCGGTGAACTCCTCCTTCAGCCCCAGCTGCATCCCGTGGCGCACCGCGCGGCGGATGAGCCGGCGCAGCACGTAGCCCTGGTCGACGTTGGAGGGGGAAACGCCCCGCGGGTCCCCCAGGATGAAGGTGGCGGTGCGCATATGGTCCGCCACCACGCGGAAGGAGCGCAGCACGTCCTCCTGCGCGCCCAGGTAGGTTTTGCCGGACAGCTCCTCGATTTTTTGGATGATGCCGGAGAACAGGTCGGTCTCGTACACCGAGTCCCGGCCCGTCAGCACCAGCACGGTGCGCTCCAGCCCCATGCCCGTATCCACGTTCTTGTGCTTCAGCGGCTCATAGGTGCCGTCCGCCCGCTTGTTGTACTGCATGAACACGTCGTTCCAGATCTCCAGGTAGCGCCCGCAGGAGCAGGCGGGGCTGCAGTCCGGCCCGCAGGGCTCCTGGTCCCTGACGATGAACATCTCCGTGTCCGGGCCGCAGGGGCCGGTCTGGCCGGCGGGGCCCCACCAGTTGTTTTCCTTGGGCAAATAGAAGATCTGCTCCGGCTTCGCGCCCGCCTGTACCCACAGGTCGTGGCTCTCCGTGTCCCGGGGGGCGTGCTCGTCGCCCGCGAAGACGGAAAAGGCCAGCTTGTCCGGGTCCAGCCCCAGCCAATCCCTGCCGGTCAGGAACTCCCAGCTCCAGGGAATCATTTCCTTCTTGAAATAGTCGCCCAGGCTCCAGTTGCCCAGCATCTCAAAGAACGTCAGGTGGCTCTTGTCGCCCACGTCGTCGATGTCCCCGGTGCGCACGCACTTCTGCACGTTGCACAGACGCTTGCCGGCCGGGTGCGGCTGTCCCAGCAGGTAGGGCACCAGCGGGTGCATGCCCGCGGTGGTGAACAGCACCGTCGGGTCGTTTTCCGGAATCAGGGAGGCGGAGGGGATGACGGAATGCCCCTTCTGCGCGAAAAACTCGATGAACAGGCTGCGCAGGGTCTTGGCGGTCAGGTTTTTCATATCAACGTCCTTTGTCAGACCAGGTCGATGAACTGGAGCAGCACCTTCAGCGCGCCTTCCATGTCGCGCATGTCGATGACCTCCAGGGAGGAATGCACGTAGCGGCAGGGAATGGACAGGGTGCCGGCGGGCACGCCGCCGCGGGAGAGCTGGATGGCGCCGCCGTCGGTGCCGCCAAAGGCCAGCACCTCGCGCTGCACCGCGACGCCCGCGGCCTGGGCCGCCTCAAACAGCTTGTCGCGCACCACCGGCGAGGAGATGACGCTGCGGTCCATGATCTTGACCGCGGGCCCCGCGCCCAGCTTGATGGCGGGCAGCTTGGTCTCCGGCGTGTCACCCCAGCCGGTCACGTCCAGGGACAGGCCGACGTCCGGCTCGGCGTTGAACGCCGCGACCCCCGCGCCGCGCAGGCCGACCTCCTCCTGGGCGGAGAAGACGGCGACCAGGTGGTTTTTCTGCCCCTCCGCGT
>JAPXQZ010000237.1:0-3055 GCA_033813835.1 Clostridia bacterium
GGGAACACATCCTGCCCACCGGCCTGGCCGTGCTGACCGCGCTGATGGACCGCCTTGGCATCAACCGGATGACGGTCACCGCTCGCAACAACACCGACGGCTGCCTGTACGAGTGGGCGCGCCGGCGGGCGGAAAGAGGGCAGGGCAAGCCCGCCCCGGAATCTCCCCGGGAATGACGCAGTTTTGCCACAATCTTCCGCTATGCTCTCGACATGGGGCAGGGTTCCCCGCGAGAACATAGGAGGATTTTTCAATGAAGCGCACGATTCTGGCCCTGTTGGCGCTGGGATTGTCCACAGCCGCGCTGGCGGAAAGCGCCCCGGCCGAGACACCCGCCCTGGACGTAGCCGCCCTGCTGACCCAGGCGATGCAGGACGAGGGAAACGTCCGCGCCTACTATGAAGCCGCCGCCAAGGCCTACCCGCAGGTTCCCGTCTTCGCCAACCTGGCGCGCGCCGAGGCAATGCACGAAAACCTGCTGAAAACTGCCGCCGCAAGATACGGCGTGACGGTGGAAGTCATCCCGGTTCAGGCCGCCGTGCCCGCGACGGCGGCGGAAGCGCTGGCGCTGGCTGCCAAGCTGGAGCAGGAAGACATCGACATGTACGCCGCGCTGCTCAAGACCCCCGGCCTGCCGCAGGTCCTGAGCCTGGTGTTTACCCAGCTGCAGACAGCCTCCACCCGGCACCTGGCCGCCACCCAGTTCGCCGGCGGCCGGCAGGGCCAGCCCTTCGGGAGGGGCGGCCGCTGGAACGACGGCAACGCCGCGCCGCGGATGCCCTTCTGTCCCGCCATGCCGTGGAACACCGCCCCGCAGACGCCCTGAGGCAGGCAGTCCAACCAGATTCCCTGCCCCGGGGGTGGAAAACCTAATAACCTCATAACCTCCAGGCGAGCCGCCCCCTCCGGGGCGGTTTTCGCCTGCCGGGACGGGCGCCGGGCCGGAGCAATCCGGCTGGACGGAAAACGTCCCAGCCGGACCGGCGCATACGCGGTATTCAGCGATTATTACACGAATATACAACGTTGAAGGCGGCAAATTTTGTTTATTGCCCTGTCTTGACAGAGTTTATAGGGATGAATAGACTTTCATTATTCCATCAACAAAGGAGGGGCTTATGAAACGATTGCTGTCCATCCTGCTGTGCCTCGCGCTGCTGGTTCCGGGCTTCCTGGCCGCGCAGGCGGCGCAGTACAAGCCGGGCACCTACACTGCCGCCGCCCAGGGGAACGGCGGCCCGGTGAACGTGGAGGTTACCTTCACGGAAACCGCGATTGAAAAGGTGGTCATCGGGGACAACGCTGAGACCAAGGGCATCGCGGACCCGGTCTTAAAGAGCTTTCCCGACCTCATCGTCAAGAACCAGTCCCTGAACATCGACGCCGTCGCCGGCGCGACGGTCACCAGCGACGCGGTGCTGGCCGCGGTCGCCGACTGCGTCACCCAGGCGGGCGGGGACGCGGAGGCCCTCAAGTCCGTCGACGTCGCGGCGTCGGAGGCCGGGGCGCTGGTGGAGAAGACCGCTGATGTCGTGGTCATCGGCGCAGGCGGCGCGGGCCTGTCCGCCGCGGTGAGCGCGGCGGAGAACGGCGCTTCCGTTATCGTGCTGGAGAAGGGCGCGGCGACCGGCGGCAACACCATCCGCGCGGGTGGCGCCTACAACGCGGTGGATCCGGCGCGCCAGGCCAGCGTGGCCATGGAGGAAAGCCAGGTCAAGGAACTGAAGCGCCTGCTGGAGCTGGACGAAAAAACGCTGCCCGCGGGCTACGCGGAGGACCTCGTCACCCTCAAGGCCCAGATTGAGGAATATCTGAAGGGCGACACCGGCAAGCTGTTCGACTCCGTCCAGCTGCATACCATCCAGACCTACTTCGGCGGCAAGCGCGTGGGGTTGGATGGCACGGAAATCTCCGGCGAGTATGAGCTGGTCAGCAAACTGACCCAGGAATCGCTGGGCGCCCTGGAGTGGCTGGTTTCCCACAAGGAAGGCTTGACCATCCGGGATACCATCGGCACGGTGCTGGGCGGCCTGTGGCCCCGGATGCATTCCATCTCGGAGCCGGTGGGCATCGGCTACATCAGCGCGCTGGAGACCTCCCTGGCGGGCCTCGGCGGAGAAATCCTGCTGAACACCAAGGCCACCGAGCTCATCCTGGAAAACGGCCGGGTTACGGGCGTGAAGGCAGAGATGGCCGACGGCACGCCGGTTATTGTGCACGCCGCCAAGGGCGTGGTCATGGCGACGGGCGGCTACGGCGCCAACCCGAAGATGGCCATGGTGTATGACAACTACTGGGGCGTGCTCAACGAGCAGATGCCCACCACCAACACCGCGCTGAGCACGGGCGACGGCATCGTGATGGGCGCCGCGGCCGGCGCCAACCTGATCGGCATGGGTTTCATCCAGCTGATGCCCTCCAGCCAGCCGGTGACCGGCTCCCTGGGCGGCGGCCTGTGGACGGGCGCGGAAAACCAGGTCTTTGTCAACAAGGAAGGCAAGCGCTTCGTGTCCGAGTATGAAAGCCGCGACGTGCTGGCCAAGGCCGCCCTGGCGCAAGCCGGCGCCACTTTCTGGATCATCTGCGACCAGTCCACCGCCGGGGACCCGCAGCCGGGCGGCAAGAACGGCTGGGGCAACGACATCGACACCCTCATCGCCGAGGGCTCGGTCTTAAAGAGCGACACCCTCGAAGGGCTGGCGGAGCAGATCGGCTGCGACCCGAAGGTTCTGGCGGACGAAATCGCCAAATACAACTCCTACGTCGATACCGGCGTCGACCTGGACTTCGGCAAGGTCAAAATCGGCGAAAAAATCGACGTCGGCCCCTTCTACGCGACGGTGCGCACCCCCTCCATCCACCACACCATGGGCGGCCTGGAAATCAACGCAAAAGCCCAGGTGCTGGATAAAAACGGGCTGGTCATCCCCGGCTTTTACGCGGCGGGCGAGGTGACCGGGGGTATCCACGCGGGCAACCGCGTCGGCGGCAACGCCCTGCCGGATATCATCATCTTCGGGCGCATCGCCGGCGCGTCGGCGGCCAAGAGCGAGTA
>JAPXQZ010000238.1:0-3041 GCA_033813835.1 Clostridia bacterium
GCGCCTGCAGCTACGTGTGCCCCGCCAAGCTGGAGCTGAGCCCGGCGTTCAAGGAAGCCAAGGACAAGATTACCGCGAGGAGGATATAAAAGGATGAACCTGCGCCTTTCCACAGGCCCGCACCTTTTGAGCCGGGAGAGCACCCAGACGCTCATGCTGGACGTCCTCATCGCGCTGATTCCCGCGACGGCGGCGGGCATTTACCTGTTCGGCTCAAGGGCCGCCTGGGTGCTGGCCGCCGCGGTGGTCTCCGCGGTGGTCTTCGAGTGGCTCTGGCAGAAAATGACCCGGCAGCCCGTGCGGGTCAAGGACTTGTCCGCCGTGGTGACCGGCCTGATTCTGGGGCTCAACCTACCCGCCCAGGCGCCGCTGTGGCTGCCGGTCATCGGGAGCCTGATCGCTATCGTGCTGGTCAAGCAGCTTTTCGGCGGTATCGGCCATAATTTCCTGAACCCCGCCCTTCTGGCGCGCGGCATCCTGCTGGCCTCCTGGCCGGCGCACATGAGCGTTTACACCCTGCCCACGCGCGTGCTGGGCGCGACGGGCATCGCGCCGGCCGCGGACGCAACCACCGCGGCGACCGCCCTTCTGCGGCCCACCGGCTTCGCGACCTATGACCTGCTGATGGGCAATATCCCCGGCACCATCGGTGAGGTCAGCAAGATCGCCATCCTGATTGGCCTGTTGTACATGCTGTTCGTCGGCACGGTCACCTGGCACATCCCGGTGGTTTTCGTCGGCACCACAGCCCTTCTGACCTGGGTGCTGGGCGGCGACCCGCTGGCCAGCGTGCTGTCCGGCGGGCTGCTCTTCGGCGCCGTCTTCATGGCGACGGACTACGTGACCAACCCGATGACCAAGCGGGGGCAGGTGGTCTTCGCCGTTGGGTGCGGGCTGATCGTCACCGTCATCCGGCTGTACGGCAGCTACCCAGAAGGCGTGACCTTCGCGATTCTGCTGATGAATATCTTGACCCCGCTGATTGACCGCCTGACCGTGCGGCGGATTTATGGGATGGTGAAAAAGCATGCGTAACAAAAAGACCTTCCGGGGCGTCTTCCTCAACGGGGTCCTCAACGAAAACCCGACGTTCCGCCTGGTGCTGGGCGTCTGCCCGACCCTGGCGTCCACCACCTCCGCCACCAACAGCGTCGGCATGGGGCTTGCGGCGACCTTCGTCCTGGTGGGGAGCAACATCGTCATCAGCATGCTGCGCAACCTGATTCCGGACAAGGTGCGCATCCCCGCCTACATCGTGGTCATCTCGACCTTCGTGACCATCGTGCAGATGCTCATCCAAGCCTTCGTTCCTTCCTTGTACGAGGCGCTGGGGCTGTTCATCCCGCTGATTGTGGTCAACTGCATCATCCTGGCCCGGGCGGAGGCCTTCGCCGGGAAAAACAGCGTCTTCCTGTCCGCCGCGGACGGCTTGGGCATGGGGCTGGGCTTCACGGGCGCGCTGCTGCTGATCGGGGCGGTGCGCGAAATCCTGGGCAACGGCACCATCTTTGGCAGCAGTGTTTTCGGCGGCGGGTTCGAGCCGATGCTGCTGGCGGTCATGGCCCCGGGCGGGTTTATCCTCTTCGGCCTCATCCTGGGCATCGTCAACGCGATTACGGATCGGATCAGCGCCGGGAAAGGAGCGAAGGTCTAAATGGAATTAACACTGACGAACTTCCTGTTGTTCATGGTCAACTGCGTGCTGACCAACAACTTCATCTTTTCCCGTTATCTGGGGTGCTGCCCTTTTCTGGGCGTGTCCTCCAAGGTGGAGACCGCCGCGGGCATGGGAATCGCCGTTACCTTCGTAATGGGGTTGGCCTCTTTGTTTACCTACGCGGTGTACCACTACATCCTGGTGCCGCTACAGATCAATTACCTCATCACGATTTCCTTTATCCTGGTCATTGCCGCGCTGGTGCAGTTCGTGGAGATGTTCCTGAAGAAGTCCATGCCCGCGCTCTATAATGCCCTGGGCATCTACCTGCCGCTGATTACGACCAATTGCGCCGTGCTGGGCGTGACCATCCTCAACATCGATAATCATTACAATATGCTCTGGTCCGTCCTCAACGGCATCTTTGGCGCCCTGGGCTTCCTGCTGGCCATCGTGCTGATGGCGGGTGTGCGCGAACGGCTGGAGTCCTCCAACATCCCTAAGGCGTTCAAAGGGTTCCCCATCAGCCTGGTCATCGCCGGACTGATGTCCGTAGCCTTCCTGGGCTTTGCCGGGCTGGGCAAGTAAGGGAGTAAAAAGATGGATTACGCTGCGATTCTAAAGGCCGTCGCCGCACTGGGCGGACTGGGAATCATCTTTGGGCTGATACTGACCCTGGCGGACAAGAAATTCGCCGTTCCGGTTGACGACCGCTTCACCCAGGTGCGCGAAGCGGTCGCCGGCGCGAACTGCGGCGCCTGTGGATACGCGGGATGCGATGCCTACGCCATGGCCGTGGTCAAGGGTGAGGCGGATATCACCCTCTGTACGCCCGGCGGTCAAACGACCCTGGACGCGCTAGCGGCCATCATGCAAAAGGAATCGACCGTCGCGGAAGTGCAGGTTGCCCGCGTACTCTGCCAAGGCGAGACGGGCGTGGTCAAGCCTCGGTACGACTACAAGGGACCCCAGACCTGCCATATGGCAGTTTCGCTGGCGGGCGGGCCGAACCTGTGTAACTGGAGCTGCGTAGGGCTGGGGGACTGCGTGCGGGTCTGCCGCTTCGACGCGATGAAAATCGAGAACGACATCGTCGTTATCGATGAGAAAAAGTGCACCGCCTGCGGCATGTGCGTATTGGAGTGCCCGCGCAGCGTGCTGCGGCTGCTGCCCAAGGCCGCGCGGGTCACCGTTCGCTGCCGGAACGAAGCCCGGCCAAAGGAAGCGCGGGAAGCGTGCGCGAAGGCCTGCATCGCCTGCAAGCTGTGCGAAAAGGCCTGCGCCTACGACGCGATTCACGTCAACAACAATATCGCCCGGATCGATCCGGCCAAGTGCACGCTTTGCGGCGAATGTGTCAAGGTGTGCCCCACGAAGTGCATCG
>JAPXQZ010000239.1:0-3041 GCA_033813835.1 Clostridia bacterium
GGGTTCTGGTTGGACCTGAACGAGATCCTCTTCGTGAAGCGGGGCGTCGTCTTCGGTCCCGGCTACACGGACGTCACGACGCAGCTCTGGGTGCTGCGGCTGCTCATGGCGCTCTGCCCGCTCGCCGGCCTGTCCATCGTCTACTTCATCTTCCGGCCGAACTGGCGGATCCCCGCCGCGATCGTGCTGGCGTTCCTGGCCGCGCTGATCGCCGGCCGGGAGCTCTACCCGGCCTTCGTCCAGAAGTTCAAGGTCGTCCCCAACGAGGTGGTCCTGGAGCGGCCCTACCTGGAACGGAACATTCATTATACGCGCCTGGCCTACGGGCTTCAGGACATCGAGGACCGGGTCTTTCCGGCGGAGGAGAACCTGACCCGGGAGGACCTGCGGCGAAACGACCTGACGGTGAAGAACATCCGGCTCTGGAACCACGCCCCGCTGCTGCAGACCTTTGCCCAGCTTCAGGAGATCCGCACCTACTACAAGTTCATCGACGTGGACAACGACCGCTACACCGTGGGTGGCGAGTACCGGCAGGTGATGCTCTCCCCCCGCGAGCTTTCCTACGCGGCGCTGCCCTCGCGCACCTGGGTCAACGAGCACCTCACCTACACGCACGGCTACGGCGCCGTCATGGGGCCGGTGAACCGCATCACCCGCGAGGGGCTTCCGGAGTTCTTCATCAAGGACATTCCGCCCGTGGCCTCGACGAACATTCGCATCACCCGGCCGGAGATCTACTACGGCGAGCAGTCCAACGAGTACGTCTTCGTCAAGACGAAGCGCCCCGAGTTCGACTACCCCGTGGGCGACAAGAACGTCTATTCCCGCTACGAGGGGAAAGGCGGCGTGCCGTTGTCCTTCTTCCGAAAGGTGCTCTACGCCATCCGCTTCGGCGCCTTCACCATCCTGCTGTCCGATGACATCACCTCGGAGAGCCGCGTCATGTACTACCGGAACATTCGGGAGCGCGTCTCCCGGATCGCCCCGTTCATCCGCTTCGACGGCGACCCCTACCTGGTCATCTCCCCGGAGGGGCGGCTCCTCTGGTACATGGACGGCTACACCGTGACGAACCGCTACCCCTACTCGGAGCCGGTCCCGCGGCTGGGGAACTATATCCGCAACTCGGTCAAGGTGGTCGTGGACGCCTACGACGGCACAGTCGCCTTCTATGCCAGCGACGAGAACGACCCCATCCTGAAGACCTACGGGAAAATCTTCCCGGGCGTGTTCCGGCCGCTCGCGGACATGCCGCCGGAGCTGCAGCGCCACGTCCGCTACCCGCCGGGGATGCTCTCCATCCAGGCCCGCATGTACCGCGCCTACCACATGCAGGACCCCCAGGTCTTCTACAACAAGGAGGACCTCTGGGAGATCCCCCGCAAGCCCTTCCAGGGCAGCGAACAGGAGATGGAGCCCTACTACAAAAACCACTATGAGATCGGGCAGTTGATGTACGTCTGCCGGCCGATGTGCAAAAAGTGGGAAACCTACGGCATCCACGCGCTGGAGAACGTCTACCCCCTTTTGGGGCAGGGCTTTGTGTCCATCCGGAACACCGGGACGGCGGAGCGCAACATGCTGCACATCGTGCATCAAAAGGGCTGCGACGTCCATATCCCGCTGAGCGCCGGGATGTACGGCGCCTTCAAGTACTGTCTGCTGGTGGGAAGCGCGGAGAGCAAGGCGGTGTCCACATCGGACTCCTACTACTCCTTCAAGAAGCAACTGGACCTGTTCGTCCGCTACCTGCGGACGGGGCAGGAACCCTTCCCCTTTGAGGAAACGATTGAACTGATGAAGCTGGTCATTGGCGGCATCCGCAGCCGCGAGGAGGGCGGCCGCGTAGTCCGCCTGGACGAGATCAGGGAGAGGTAACGATGCCGGCTGCAGCATTTTCAGTCCGGGGGAAGCGCGTTCTTCTGCTCAATCCGGACAAACCCTACGGACAGGAGGCGGCGTGCGGACTGATGGAGGAAGGCGCCGAAGTCTGGCTGAGCGCGGAGGAAGCGGAAGCCCTGTCCACCGCCGCGGCAGCGCTTGGCATCGGTCCGGAGCGCTGTTTTCCCTGCGCCCCGGGCACGGAAGAGGCAGCGCGCCGCCTGGCCGTCTGGGCCGAGGCGTCCATGGGCGTCCCGGACGCCGTGGTCATCATCAACCCGGGCAGCCGCCTGGACAGCTGGACGCCGGAGTTTGACGCGCTGAACGCCTCCCTGCAGTCGGCACAGACCGGGGTGATGCTTGCGGTCAAGCACCTGGGCCTGCTGCTGGCAAAGGCGGGGCGCGGCAGCGTGCTGTTCCTGACCGATTACGGCGCCCTGGTGGGCTACGACCCCTGGAACTACGAGGATGACCCGGCGCTGTTCGCGCGGGACTTTGTGCTGGACAAAGGCTTTATCGCCGGTTCCTATGTCAACTACGCCCGCCAGGCAGCCGGCTTCCTGGGGGAAAACGGCGTGCGTTGCAACGCGGTGGCCTTCGGTCCCCTCCCGGCGCCCGGCCATCCCGGTTTTGAAAAGGCCGTCATCCGCCACAGCCACCTCAAGCGCTTGCTGGACGCGGAGGACGTCAAACACGCGGTCTGCTTCTTCATTTCGGACGCATCCCGCTTCATCACGGGCGTCACCCTGCCGGTGGACGGCGGCTATACGGCCAAGTAAGGGAGGTCGCGTGAATACGATGGAATTGCTCTCCCTTTCGGGCAAGGTGGCCTTGATTACCGGCGGCCGCGCCATGTACGGCCGGGGATGCTCCGAGGCGCTGGTGGACGCGGGGGCGAAGCTGTACCTGGCCAGCCATTCCCTGGACAGCGCGCGGGCCGCGCAGGAGGAACTGGGCCAAAGGGGCGGGCAGGTGGAACTGGTGGCCTTCGACCAGGAGGATCCCGCGTCTATCCTTCGGATGGTGGAAACGGTTGTCAGGCGGGAAGGACGCATCGACGTCTTCGTCAACGCCAGCCGCGTCATCCCCAAAGGAGGGGTCGGCTGGATGCAGGAGGAAGCCGCACTGGAAACGTCCGTGCGCGTCAACGGCGCCGG
>JAPXQZ010000240.1:0-3033 GCA_033813835.1 Clostridia bacterium
GTCCGAAGCCATCAACCGCTCCATGTTCCGGGGCGCGATCTGCCAGGACAGGCCGAAGCGGTCCTTGCACCAGCCGCACTGCTCGCTCTCCGGCACGTGCGACAGCCTCTCCCAGCAGTGGTCGATTTCCTCCTGCCCGTCGCACTCCACCAGCAGGGAAAACGCCTCGCTGAGCCGGAAGCGCGGACCGCCGTCCATGGCCATGAGGCGCTGGCCGTTCAGTTCGAACACGCAGGTGAGCACCTTGCCCGCCATCCCCCCGAAATGCGGATCCAGCTTTTCATCCGGGTAACGCTGGATGCTGAGGAGCCGGGCGCCCGGGAACACGGAGCAGTAGTAGTTGACCGCCTCCTCCGCGTTGTTGTCCGCGAACCACAGGAACGGCACGATGCCGCGCATGGTCTTCCCCCTTCCTGTCCCCGGCAAAAGCCGCGGGGACGGCAGCGTCCTACCCGGCGGGCCGGACCGAAAACACGGTATGCCGGCGGAGGCCGCAACCCGTCCTTCCTACACGTCCCCCTCCAGCAGCGCCTTGTAAAACGCCACGGCGTCCGTCAGCGCCTTCACCGAAACGCGCTCGTTGGCGGCGTGGACGCAGGCCGTTTCCTCCGGTGTCGCCGGCAGCGGGCTGAAACGGTAGACCCGCGGACAGAACAGGCTGTAATAATAGGCGTCCGTCGCGCCCGTCATCAGCAGGGGCGCGGTGACGGCCCCCGGCCACACCCGGGAGACGGCGCGGCGCAGGCGCGAGAATCCCCCGCCCTGGATTTCCGACACCGGGCTGGGCGGGTTGCCGGCGGCCAATTCCACCTGGACCCGGGGGTCTCCGATGACTTCCCGCATCCGTTCCGCCGCGCCCTCCGGCGTATCCCCCGGCAGCAAACGCAGGTTGTACCCGGCGGACACCTCCCCGGGCAGCACGTTGGACGCGCTGCCGCCGGACAGCCGGGTCAGGGCGCAGGTGGTGCGCGTCAGGGCGTTCTCCTCCCCGGCCAGGCGTTCGAAGCGCCGGAAAATCACCCCCAGGAAAGATTCCGGGTACTGGTACATCAGCGACCAGGGAAAGGCGCACCCCGCGGCCAGGGCGCGCAGGCTTTCCCGCACCGGTTCCGTCAGGCGCTGGGGCCAGGGGTTCCGGCGCACGCTGTCCATCGCCTGCACCAGCACGTCCGCCTGCGTTTCACGGGGCGGGCGGGAGGCGTGCCCCGCGGGGCCTTTTACCTTCAGCAGGACCTGCGCCATGCCCTTTTCCGCCACGCCCACCATCGCGGCCAGGCCAGAGAAGCCCGGCAGCGGCGCGGCAGTCATCCGCCCGCCCTCGTCGAGCACGAAATCCGGCTCCTTCCCGTTTTCCCGCAGGAAGCGGATGATTTCCCCGGTCGTGGGGCCGTAGGTCTCCTCGTCCCCCGAAAAGCAGAAGAACACGTCCTGCCGGGGCGTGAAGCCCGCCGCCAGCAGCTCCTCCGCTGCCTGCAGCATCGCCGCCAGGGTGCCCTTGGTGTCCAGGGCGCCGCGCCCGTGCACGTACCCTTCCGCGACGTGCCCGGAGAAGGGCGGGTGCTCCCAGTCTGGCTCCGGCGCCGGCACCACGTCGTAGTGCGCCATGAGGACCCAGGGCGCGCCCTCCCCCCGCCCCCGCCAGCGCAGCACCACGCCCCTTCCCGCGACCAGCCGGGGCGCACAGGCGGCCGCGACCCGGGGATACAGGTCCAGGATGGCCTGCCGGCATCCCTTAAAGGCGGCGGCGTCCTCCCCGCCCTCCGGCCGGGCGACCGTCGGGAATCGGATGAGCGCGGCCAGTTTCTCCGCAACGTTCACCGGATGGGCCTCCTTCTTTCGTTTCGCCGGGGTTCAGAGCGCCCGGTCACATCGGTTCGCACACGTACAGCCAGCGGTTGCAGGCGCCCAGGTGCCGGGGCTGCTCGGACAGGTAGAGATGGTAGCGGAACCGGGCGTCCCGTTCCTCCGGCGTCAGGGCGCGGAAGTCCTCCTGCAGGATTTCGTTGAGGCCGTCGGCGTTGACACGCCGCAGCACGCGCAGGGTGGTCCGCTTCTCCAGCCACTTCGCCTCCCCCTCCAGGCGGCCGCCCCGCGCGGAAAGACCCGCTCTTACAGCGCCCGCGCTGGCGCCTGGCTGCCGGGGATGTCCCACAGAAACGCAAACTCCATCGCTACTCCTCCCAGGACGCCAGGTAGCCTTCGGCATCGAAGGGCAGAAGCGGGCTGTCCTTTTTCAGGTAGAGGGGGTGGTGGGGATGCCCCTTTGCGCTGCGTTTCCCGGCCGTGAGCCAGTTCGCGCCCTCCGCGCGGCCCAGCCGCACGAAGTCGCGGACGCATTCCTTCAGGTAGCCCCGCGTCTCCATCACCGCGCCCCAGGCCGCCCATACGTCCTTTGTCCGGCCCAGCAGGCTTTGGAACGCGGCCAGGTTCTCCCGGCGCAGGAAATCGCTCTCGTCCCTGTCCATGTCCCTTGGGCGTGTCGCGCGCTGGGCGTAGAGGTTCATCATCAGGAAGGAGTCGTATCCGTTGTGCTTTGCCACGCGCTGCACGCTCTTGAGGGTATTGTCCAGCGCGCCCGGCGCCGCGGTGGAGGGGTTGAGCCCCACGCAGATGAGCGGCTTTTCCCCCAGGGTGCCCAGCACGTAGCGGTACTCCGCGTAGTACGGCGGCACGTACAGCCACTTCTCCCGGTCAAACGCCTCCCGGGGCGTTTCGGCCAGCGCCGCTGAAAAGGTCAACAGCGCCGCCGCATGCATGGTCGTCGCGGGTACGTGCATCCTGCTCCTCCTCAGCGCGGGCCGGGCTCGAAATACTCGGCCTCCAGCCGGTCGAATCTCACCGATTCCAGGAAGTGCTCCGGTAAAAAGCGCGCCTGGCCGAAATCAACAAGGTCCCGCCGGTGCTTTTCCATCACCACCGGCACGCCCAGGTCCAGCGCCCGGCAGGCGGCGGCCAGCGCCTCCTCCCATTCCGGCTTCCCGCAGGACACGACGACGTCCCGCGCGATCTTGTTGCGGCGGATTTCCCGGACCC
>JAPXQZ010000241.1:0-3010 GCA_033813835.1 Clostridia bacterium
GCGTACCACCGCGACCAACAGGCCGATGACAAAGCCCGCCGCCGTGCCCACCAGGGCGATGAGCAGCGTGGTGGCGGCCCCTGACAGGAAGAGGCCGCCGTATTGCCGGAGCAGGAACTCAATCCAGCCGAAGAAGCTCTGGGGCACGGGAACGCCCTTACTCGCTCAGCGGCTGGCGCGCCATCGCCTCGTCCATCAGTTTCACGCGCTCATCCTTGTCGATGCCGGCCAGGATTGCGTTGATCTTGTCCTTCAGCGGGCTGCCCTTCTGCAGGCCGACCGCGACCGTGGTATCCTCCGCCAGCGTCTCGAACCCCTGCCCCTCCTCAAAGGATACGAAGCTGAACTCCGGGTTGGAAATCATCGCGGACAGCGCGCCGGGACGCTCGCTGACGTAGCCGTCAATCCGCCCCGCAGCCAGGGCTACGATCATGGCGGTAAAGGTTTCCAGCGCCGTCTGCTTTGCCACGCCGGGAATCTGGTCGACGACGGAATAGTGGAAGGTGTTCAGCTGCCCCGTAATCCGGGCGCCGGAGAAATCCGAAAGCGCTTTGGCGTTTGCATAAGGTCCGTCCTTCATCACCACGATGACCAGGTCGCTCTCGTAGTAGGAATCGGTGAAGTCGATGGTCACCTTGCGCTCTTCCGTCGGGCTCATGCCGGCGATGATCGCGTCAATCTTGCCAGAGATGAGCGCCACCGGCAGGCCGTCCCACTCGGTCTTCACGATTTCCAGCTCCATCCCCAGGCCCTCAGCCACCCTGCGGGCAATCTGCACGTCGTAGCCGTCGGCGAAGCCGCCCGCCGCGATGGGCACGGCATATTCCGAAGCCTCCGTCTGCGTCCAGTTGAAGGGCGCGTAGTTGCACTCCATCCCCACCTTGAACGTCTCCGCCCCCGCCAGCGCGGTGAGCGCCAGCAGCGCCGCCAGTGTCAGCGCGAACAGTCTCCTCATGTTTCCTTCCTCCTTAAAAACGTTTCAGCGGCCGGAGCGCCTGCCCCCGCCGCCTTCCGCCGCCGGAAACGATAGCGCTCCACGGCCCTCGCCGTGACAGTCGCCGGCATCTTCTCCCGGCGCCCAACGCGCCCGCGCCGCCCGCGGACCCGTTTCGGTGGCTCCCCTTTCGCCCGGGTTCACAGCCGCGCGGCGGCTCCCCCGGGGTACTCATGTACCCACTCCTCTATCCCCAAGGTAATATGAAGTTGCCTGAAGCATAACAGAGCCCGCCCGCCTGTCAAGGCGCGGGCGGGCAGGCGGGAACGGAAATACGGCGAAAGGACAATCGGAGCGGGGAGGGGGATACGCCGGAGGGTTTCACCCTCCGGACCACACGACAAGGGACTTCGTCCCGGGGAGGAACTCCCCGGGCTGGGGGTTTGGGGGATGAAATCCCCCGGCGTTTCCCCGCCCCCGCGCTTCCGCCGCTTCGGCGCGGTCAGGCGGTGGCTGTCTTCCGCCAGCAGGCGCAGCAGGCCGTCCGGCACGTCGGCGCTGAGGCTGACGGAAATCCAGTGCTCCTTGTTCATGTGCCAGCCCGGGGTGATGCCCCGGTAGGCGCCGCGTAGGAAGGCGCCTTTGATCGGCTCACACTTGAGGTTGACAAAAGGCCCGTCCCCCCGCTCCATCAGGATGGCAAACCACCGCCGGTTGCCCAAATGGCGCGCGACGGTGGTCACAAAGTCCCCCCCGAAGGGCTGGTCGAGAATCGCGCCCGGCAGCTCGGCGCACAGGCGCAGGAAGGCTTCCCGCGTCACGGCGGCCTCAGCGGCGCCCCTTGTCGTAGGGGATGCCCTCGGCCTTGGGCGCGCGGGACTTTTTGCTGGACAGAATCAGGACAATCATCGTCACGATGTACGGCAGCATCAGGTAGATGTACTCGCTGGCCTTGATACCCGAAAAGCGCGGCAAAAACGGCAGGGAGTCCGAGTAGGAGCCGATGATTTTGAAGAACGCGAACAGCAGGGAGGCCAGGAAGATGTTCAGCGGCTTCCAGTTGCCGAATATCATCACCGCCAGCGCCAAAAAGCCGTACCCCGCCACCGTGCTCTGGTAACCGCTGCCCGCCGCGACGGTGAACGCCAACCCGCCGATGCCGCTGAGAAACCCGGAAATCAACACGCCGGTGTAGCGCATTTTGTACACCGGAATTCCCACGCTGTCCGCCGCCTGAGGGTGCTCCCCGCAGGCGCGCAGGCGCAGGCCAATGCGCGTGCGGTACAGCACGAACGCCGCGAGAACCAGCAACACCAGCGCCAGCGGCGTGGTCAGGTAGAACGACTTGAACACCAGCCGGGAGAAGAAACCGTCCGTATTCGCCAGCCCCACGGCCTGCGCGCTCAGGCGCGTCCAGGTGGGGATAAAAATCGTGGTGTTGCCCTGCCCCTGGATGGCCCAGGTCAGCACGATGGCAAACGCCGGGGCCAGCATGTTCAGCGCGGTGCCGCCGATGGTCTGGTCGGCCTTGAGGTGTATGGAGGCGAACGCCAGCAGCGCGGAGTACACCAGACCCGACACGCCCGCGACGAGGATGGCCAGCAGCATCGCGCCCTGCGGCGCGGCCTGGCCCCAGCCCAGTTGGTCCATCCAGCGCAGGCACAGGCAGCTGATGAGCGCGCCCACAATCATCACGCCCTCCAGCGCGATGTTGATGACCCCGCTGCGCTCGGAAAACATGCCGCCCAGCGCCACCAGCAGCAGCGGCACGGCGAAGAGGATGGTGGCCGAGAGAATATCCGCCAGCACAATCATGCCATTGTCCCTCCGTTTCCGTCCGCCGGGGCGGTTTCCTGGCGCAAGGCGCGCCGCCTGCGCGCGCCGGTGATGAGTTCGCGCATCAGCAGCGCGAACGCGCTGAGGTAGATGATGGAGGCGATGATGATGTCTATCATCTCCCGGGCGAACTCCGGCTGCATCGCGTCGCCGCCGACCTGGATATGGCTGATGAACAGGGCGGAGAACACCGTGCCCAGCGGGTGGGACGCGGCCAGCAGCGCCACCGGGATGCCGGAG
>JAPXQZ010000242.1:0-2965 GCA_033813835.1 Clostridia bacterium
GGCCGCCGCGGCCAGCAGCGCGGCCGCGGGCGGCGCCCCGGAGATGAGCAGGGAGGAGCCGACCGCGCCGCCCAGGGGGAAAGAGCCGTCCACCGTCAGGTCAGGGAAGTCCAGGATCAGGTAGGTGATCAGGACGCCCAGCGCCATGAGCGCGTAGATGAATCCCTGCTCCAGGGTGGAAGGGAGGGCACGGAGGAAGCTTTGAAAAACGAGGGCCATGGCGCTCTCCTTTCAGGGAGGGTTCACTGCGGGTTCTCATTGACGTCCCGGATGCTCCCGGACAGTTGGGACGGCAGCTCCAGATGAAGCGTCTGCATGGTGACTGCGTTGTAGAACAGCGCGGAATCCTGCATCACCTCAAAGGGGATATCGCCTGCCGCCTCGCCTTCCAGCACGCGTGCGGCAATGAGGCCGGTCTGGCGCCCCAGGGCCAGGTAGTCAATGCCGGCTGCGGCCAGGCAGCCTTTTTTTACCTGTTCGATTTCGCTCCCGTACACCGGCACCCCCGCCGCGTCCGCGTGGTCGAGCACCACGTCCAGATACTGGACTACGGTGTTGTCGGTCAGCATGCTCAGGCAGTCCACCCGGGCGAGCAACCCCGGCAGCGCCAGCGCCACGTCCCCGCCTCCCGTCACAGTGGAGGACACCACATCAAATCCGTACTCCGCAGCCAGGAGCTCGTACTGTTCCGCCTGTACCTGGCTATTGATTTCACCCACCGTGTACAGCAGGCCGACGGTTTTAGCCTGCGGCTGGAAGGCGCGGATGAGCGCCAACTGGTCCCTGATCGGAAGCTGATCGCTGGTCCCCGTCGCGTTTGAGGAGGACAGGCCGTCCGGCTTGGCCAGCCCCGCCTCCACGGGTGCCGACACCGCGGAGTAGACGACCGGGATTTTGCCGTCAGCGGCATTCACCGCCGTCATGGCCATGGGTGTGGCAATCGCGCAGATCAGGTCGTACCCGTTATCCACAAAGGAGGAGGCGATCAGGGCGGCTGTGCCCATGTCCGCCTGCGCGTTGCGGTAATTGACGGAAATGTTCTTGCCGTCTTCAAACCCGGCTTCCTTTAGGCCCTGGAGAAAGCCGTCGCGGCAGTTGTCCAGCGAGGGATGATCGGCAAACTGCGCGATGCCGATTCGCAGCGGTTTTTCCTGGGTCGCCTGGAGGGCGAGGGGGAGGATCGCCAGAACCAGTGCCAGTGCCATCGCGAACTTCATTTTCATGGGGTGCTCCTTTCATTGCCGGGCTGCTTTCTGCGCCTTGGATATAAAAAACGCCTCAGGCATTGCTGCTTGAGGCGGTAAACCCGCGGTACCACTCAACTTGGCCATGTCGGCCCACTCAATCCGCGCGCAGTCACGCGCGACGCCTGGGTAACGGGTGCGTGTCCCGTCCGCTCCTACTGGGCGCTGCCGTTCGGGCGGCCCTCGGAAGCCCATTCGCCGGATGCCTTCATGCCGCATTCCCACCGCTGGCGGCTCTCTTCGTTTCAGGCGGCCCCGGGTACTTCTCTCCCTCGCCGGTTTGCGCGCATCCTAACGCCCCGGGCAAAGGTTGTCAAGCGCCGGTCAAATTGACACCCGGGGGCGCTGTTGGTACAATTCCTTTATGTTTTTCATGTTTTCACGGATTCTCACCGCGCGGCGGGCAGCCGCCCTGTTCCTTGTTCTTTTGATGTTCGTATCCATTCCCGCCCGCGTGGAAGAGGGGTTCAGCATCCTCCTGACCTTTACCGGGGACTGTACCCTGGGCAGCGAAGAATGGCTCAAAGGCACCGAGTTCTCCTTTGACCGCTACGTCGAGCGCTTCGGCCTCGGCTACCCCTTTGAGAATTTCAGGGATTTCTTCGAGCAGGACGACCTGACCGTCGTCAACCTGGAAAGCGTTTTGTATGACCTGAAGGACAATAAAGCGGTCAAGAACTACAATTTCAGGGGGCCAGTTTCCTTCGCCGGCATCCTGACAGAAGGCAGCGTGGAGGCGGTCTTCCTGGCCAACAACCATATCCTGGACTATGGCCTGCCCGGCTACCACAGCACGGTGAGCGCGCTGGAGAAGGCGGGCGTCGCCTGGTTCGGCAGCACGTCCGCGGGGGAACGTTCCTTCATCTTTGAGAAAAACGGCGTCAAAATCGGCTTTCTCGGCACCTTTTACTCCTACTGGGGGCGCAAGCCCCTCGATTTCAACCAGACGATGGAGGAACTCTGGGCGGCGGGTTGCCAGGTAGTCATCGGCGTCACCCACGACGGCATCGAGTACGCCTCACGGCGCAACTGGCGGCAGGAGGATATGGCGCGCTGGTACGTCCGCCGCGGCGCCACGCTGGTCATCGGCCACCACCCCCACCTGCCCCAGGGCATGGACGTCATGGGGGAAGCCAGCATTCTCTACTCTTTGGGCAATTTTTCCTTCGGTGGCAACAAGGACCTGGATATATCCCGCCGCCCCGGCGTGCGGGCGGACCGGGCGCTCGTCGCGCGGGTCGAACTGCGGTTTGACGCGGGGAGAAACTACCTGGGCCACCAGGTAACCCTCATCCCGGTCTCCCCCTCCGGCACGGCGGCATACAACGACTACCGGCCCGTGTTTTTGGGCGGGGAGGAAGCCCGGGATACCATGCGGCGGGTGCAGAACGACACGCCTTTCACGCTCGCGCCTTACGTGGAGGGCGTCGGTGCCGTCCAACCCTTCCTGCCTTTCACGGGTGCTCCGGGGGCGCCATTCGCAAGCCCGCCGCCTTCCGGGGATTAGCTCCCGGAGCGGCTTGCCCGAAGGGCTGCCAGTCAACGAAGCTGGCAGAGCTCCTTGACCAAAAAACACAAGTCTGCGCGCCTATCGGAAACACCAGAAAAAACAAGAAATAATTGCAGAAAATGCCGCCGATTCCAGGCGGTTTTTCGTTTCCTTTATTAACCAATTTATGCTATACTGGACGCACTGGCAGCCGCGCCGTCCGGCGCGGCCG
>JAPXQZ010000243.1:0-2958 GCA_033813835.1 Clostridia bacterium
TGATGGTGGTCAATTCACCGATGTGGCCGCCGGCCTCGCAGCCCTCGCCGATGACGGCGCAGGCCCCTTCGCGCACGACGCGCTTGGCGATGGCGACGGAAGGCACCACGGGCACCACCTGCACGCCGGCCTCCAGCCACATGGGGATGAAGCGCCCGGGCAACCCGGCGCCGGTGGTCACCACCGGTACCTTCTCCTTGGCGACCACGATGCTGCATTCCTCCGCGTGCGGGCTCATCAGCATGATGTTGACGCCGAATTTTTTATCGGTCAGCTCCCGGCACCGGCGGATCTGGCCGCGCAGGTAGTCCGCGTCCAGGTTCATCGCCGAGATGATGCCCAGGCCGCCGGCGTTGGAAACGGCGGCCGCCAGCTGGGCGTCGGCCACCCAGGCCATGCCGCCCTGAAAGATAGGGTACTCCAGCCCGAACAGCTCAGATACCCGGGTGGAAATCATTTTTGCGCCTCTTGGATGACTTCCACCAGGTCGCCCACGGTGCCCTTGACCTTGGAAATGTCGATGGTGATGTTGAAGCTGTCCTCCAGGTCCATGACCAGCTCGGCCACGTCCAGGGAATCCAGGGACAGGTCGGCGAACTTGGTCTCCAGGTTGATGTCCTTGGGGTCGGTGCCGCGGCGCTCGGCCAGGGCGTTGATGACTTTGGAAGCGACGTCCATGGTGCAGTCCTCCTCTTTATTCGGGTTTTTCCGGGTTTTTCAAGGGAAACAGGTCCTCCGCCGGGAGGATGCGCCCCGGCGCCTCCTTGTCCCAGCGTATCACGCAGGCGCCGCTGGTCAGGCCCGCCCCAAAGGCGCTGAGCGCCAGGAGCTGGCCTTTTTGCAGGCGTCCTGAATGGTACAGTTCCCACAGCAGCAGCGGGATGCTGGCTGCCGAGGTGTTGCCCGTGCGATGGATGTTGGTGGGCATCTTCATCGGGTCGATTTTCAGCCGCTGGCGCACCGTGTCCAGAATGCGGCGGTTGGCCTGGTGCAGCAGGAACCAGTCGACGTCCTCCATCCCGACGCCGGCCTCCGACACTGCGGTTTCCAAATCCCGGGTGCAGGCGGTTACGGCGAAGCGGAATACGTCCTGCCCCAGCATCTTCAGCCCATCGGCTTTCTCTTCCGGGTGGCGGGTAAAAGGGCAGTTGCCCGGCTCCGCCCGCAAGTACAGCACCTGGGCGTCCGTCTGGGCGCTCAGGCGCATGGACAGCAGGCCTTCCCCGGGCTCCACGACCACGGCGCCTGCGCCGTCGCCAAAGAGAACGCAGGTGGCACGGTCCTCCCAGTTGGTCAGGCGGGTGATGGATTCGGCGCCCACGACCAGCACGCGCTTCGCCTTCCCCGCCCGCAAAAAGGCGTCGGCCGTCTGCAGGGAATACAGGAAGCCCGTGCAGGCCGCGTGCAGGTCCATCGCGGGACAGGTCGCGCCCAGGTCCTGCTGGATGAGGCAGGACAGCGCGGGGAAGACGTAGTCGCCCATCGTGGTGGCGACCAGGATGAGGTCCAGGTCCGCCCCGGTGACCCCGGCGTCCGCCAGCGCCTCGCGCCCGGCCGCGAGAGCCAGCTCGGTCAGGGTATCCTCGCCCAGCACCCGGCGCTCCGAAATGCCGGTGCGGCTCCTGATCCATTCGTCGCTGGTATCCAGGATGCGCTCCAGCTGCGCGTTGCTGACGGTCTGCCGGGGCAGCCCGCGCCCGATTCCCGTAATCTTCACGTGCTCAGTCCCTCCTGCCGGGTCGGTTCCAGCTTGGGTAGCAGCTGGCCCCAGGCATGCTCCTGGGAACGGAAAAAGGCATGCAGGTTGTGAAGCCCGCGGATGAGCGCGGCCTTCTCGTCCTCCTTCATGCCCAGGGAGGCGCTGTTGACCATGTAGCGGTGGAAAAAGCGGTGCGAGGCTTCCGCGCGCCGGCCTTCCTCGGAGAGGCGGACGAGGACCTTTCGCCGGTCGTTCCCGCACTTCTCCTTGATCAAGTATCCTTTTCTGGCCAGCTTGTTGACGGCGGCGGTCACAGAGGGCAGGGTGACGGACAGCTCCTTGGCGATGTCCGTGATGCTCCTCCCCGCGTCCTTTTCGCGGGCGACGGCTTCCAGCAGGTGCATCTCGCTGATGCTCAGCGGGAAGGCGCCGATGCGGCTTAAAGACTCCTCCTCCAGCTTCAGGATGCTGTGGAAGGTGTTGACCAGCAGGTCGTTGAGCGCCGCCGCGAACGCATCCATGGCCGTCCTCCCAAATACTTAGTTAGCCAAACAAATAATAAAATAGCACGGGGTCGCGGGGTTGTCAAGCGGGCCCGCGGGAGAATGAATACGACTGCCTGCAGGGAGGATGAATGCGACCGCCCCGTCATAGACCGTCAACACTTCATCGGACGGTTTTTATAGAGATTGGGCCATTCTGAGTTCCACCGAGGTTATGTAATCCAGGGTGCCGCGGATGCGGTAGTGGTTGAGCCAGTGAAAAAATCTACAGTTCCAGTTAAAGATGTTCCGGCGTTTCGGAATACCTGCGGTTTACAAGCTCTGCCATGTCCTCTCTCCACGTCCTGCGGCTTCAGCCCGGAGCAGGGCGCAGGCCTGCCGCCGGCAAACTCCAAAGCCAGACCATCGGCCGCTCGCTCCGGCGCAATCCGCTGGGTCTCACGCTTTCCTCCCGACAGGCCGCGGGAAAACAAATCCCGCGCCGTATCCTTTGAAACTGCAAGCAAACGCTGCTGAGGTGACTCTAAAGCGGGAGAGGGCAAATGCCAATCACCGCGCCCAGGCGGGGAAATCCGGCGCGGGCGGGGGAAGCAAGGGCGCGGCATCCGGAGGGGAACCAATCCCCGCGCGCGGGTATACTCGTTTTGAACCGACAGGAGGGGAGGCGAGCGCCCTGACCATCTACACCATCGGCCACTCCACGCGGCCGATTGCGGAATTCATCGGGCTGCTGAAGGAAAACGGCGTGGAGCTGCT
>JAPXQZ010000244.1:0-2952 GCA_033813835.1 Clostridia bacterium
TGTCCAGCCTGGTCTACTGCGTGACCTCCGCGATCGCCATCGCGCTGTTCAGGGCGCTGGGGGTGCTGTAGCCGTGGGAATCGTTGTCAATTAACGGGCCGGATGCTATACTGGTTCACGCCGGACGGGATATTAGCCCGCCGGACGGCCGCCGCGCGCCAGGCGCCCGGGGCCGCGTTTTTTACGGGGACGTGAAAGGGAAATCCGGATGAAAACAGAGGACTTCCTGAAGGAAATCACCCGGATCCGGGGCCTGTCCGGGGACGAGGGACTGGTGTCCGCCTGGGTGGCGGAGCAGTTCGCCCCGCTGTGCGACGAGGTGACGGTGGACGTGATGAACAACGTCGTCGCGCGCAAGCGCGGGGACGGCCCCCGGGTCATGTTCTCCGCGCACCTGGACGAAATCGGCCTGATGGTCAGCCTCATCGAGGAGGACGGCAGCCTGCGCCTTCACCAGGTCGGCGGGGTGGACCCGCGCATCCTGCCCGGCCAGCGGGTCACGGTGTTCGGCGTCAAAACGCTGCGCGGGGTCGTGGGCGCGAAGCCGCCCCACCTGCTGACGGCGGGGGACCGGAAGAAGAACTACCAGCGCGAGGAACTGTACGTGGACGTCGGCTTCCCGCCGGACAAGGTACGCGAGTGGGTGCGCTTGGGCGACCAGGTGCAGCTGGAGCACCGCTACGTGGAGCTGCTCAACGGCCGCGCCGCGGTCAAGACCTGCGACGACCGCGCCTGCGTGGCGGCGATGTACCACGCGCTGAAAATGCTGGAGGGCCAGCCGCACGCGGCGGACCTCTACTTCGTCGCCTCCTCCCAGGAGGAGGTCGGCGGCCGCGGGGCCGGGACGGGCGCCTTCGCGCTGGAGCCGGACTTTGCCGTGGCGCTGGACGTCTGCCACGCGGACACGCCCGGCGCGCCCCAGGGAGAGACGCTGAAGATCGATTTCCCCGCCGTGGGCATGGGGCCCTACCTGCACCCGGTATTGCGGGAGAAGCTGCTGGAGGTTGCCCGGGAGCACAACGTGCAGGTGCAGCACGAGGTGATGCCCCGCTCCACCGGCACGGACGCGGACAAGATCGGCGTCTCCCGCGGGGGCGTGCCCACGGCGCTGCTGGAGCTGCCGCTAAAGTACATGCACACCACGGTGGAGACGCTGGACACGGGCTCGTTGAAGGAATGCGGGCGCCTGCTGGCCCGTTTCGCCGCCGCGGTGTCGCCGGCGTGGGAGGACGAGCTATGGACCTAAAGCGCCTGACGGAGGCCTTCGGCCCCTCCGGCTGCGAAAACGAGGTGCGCCGGATGCTGCGGGAAGCGGCGGAAAAGCTGTGCGACGACGTATCCGTCGACCGGTTCGGCAACCTGGTATGCCGCAAGCGGGGGCGCGACCGCGCCCTGCCCAGCGTCGCCGTCGCCGCCCACATGGACGAAATCGGCTTCATCGTGACCGGCCACACCGACGACGGCCTGCTGCGCTTCCGCCCCGTGGGCGGGGTGGACCCCCGGGTCGTTGTCTCCAAGTGGGTCATCCTGGGGCCGGAGCGCTTACCCGGCGTCATTGGCGCCCTGGCCATCCACCTGCAGCGCGCGGCGGACCGGGAGAAGGTGCTGGATTTCGAATCCCTGTATATCGATATCGGCGCCAAGGACGGCAAGGAGGCCGAGAAGCGCTGCCCGCTGGGAACCTACGCGGTGTTCGACACGCCCTTTGAGGAATTCGGGGACGGCTTCGTATCCGCCCGCGCGCTGGACGACCGGGTGGGCTGCTACAACGCGCTCAAGACCCTGCAGTCCGACTACGCCGGCGACCTGTGCTGCGTGTTCGTGACCCAGGAGGAGGTCGGCCTGCGCGGCTCCCAGGGCGCGGCCTTCGGCATCCAGCCGGACGTCGCCCTGATCCTGGAGGGCACCAGCGCCAACGACCTGGGGGACGTGGAGGAGCGCTTCCAGGTCTGCGTGCCCGGGCGCGGGGTGGCCGTCAGCTTCATGGACAACGCCTCCATCGCCGACCAGGAGCTGTTTGCCCGCGTGACGGCGCTGGCCGGGCGGCTGGGCATCCCCTTTCAGGTCAAGCGCGGCGTGACCGGCGGCAACGACGCCGGCTCCTTCCAGCGATCGGGCCGCGGCGCCCGGACGCTCGCGCTGTCCGTCCCCTGCCGCTACATCCATTCCGGCGTCAGCGTGGCGCACCTGGGGGACATCAAGGCCCAGGGCGACCTCGTGGCCGCCTTCCTCAACAGCCTTTCCGAATAAGGAGGTCGCCATGCTACGGGACACCCTGCAAACGCTCCTTTCCTGCTACGGCCCCTCCGGGCATGAGCACGCGGTGGCGGACACGCTGCGCGGACTGCTCGAGGGCCACGTGGACAGCCTGAAGACCGACGCGATGGGCAACCTCATCGCCGAGAAGTTCGGCGCGGACGCGGACGCAAAGACCGTCATGCTCGCCGCCCACATGGACCACATCGGCCTGGTGGTGACGGACATCGAGAAGGAGGGCTTCCTGCGCGTGGCGGCCGTGGGCGGCCTGTCGCCCCTGATGGCGCGCTCGCGCAAGGTGGTGTTCAAGAACGGCACGGTGGGCGCCTGCATGATGCAGCCGGACGTGAAGGGCGAGGGCAAGGCCGAAATCCACCACCTGTTCATCGACATCGGCGCGGAGAGCCGCGAGGAGGCGGAAAAGCAGGTGCAGATCGGCGACGTCGCCGTGTACGCGCCGGACTTCGTGCCCCTGGGCCGCCACCGCGTCGCCTCCCCCGCCATGGACGACCGCTGCGCCTGCGCGCTGCTGTGCGAGCTGATAACCTACGCGGAGGGGCAGAAAAACCACCTGGTCGCCGTCTTCTCCGCCCAGGAGGAGGTCGGCCTGCGCGGCGCGGGGGTCGCGGCGTTCAACGCCGAGCCGGACGTCGGCCTGTCCCTGGACGTGACCGCCTGGGGTGACACGCCGGAGAC
>JAPXQZ010000245.1:0-2945 GCA_033813835.1 Clostridia bacterium
TTGGGCGACTGGCGGATGGAATGCGCCATGTTGTCCGCCTCGGTGTCCGCCATCTGATACTCCCACAACAGATCCAATTGCGTCATCGTTTCCTCCCATTGCAGGCTCAGGAGACGCGGTAGGGAAGGCTGCCGGAGACCCGAACCTGTACAGGATATTGTAACTGATTCATAGCCCCTTGTAAACCAAGCGCGAGCGGGGCCAGCATCGGAGCCTCCGTCTGATGGTGTCCGCCTTCAAACAGGATGATGCCCAGGGCTGCTGCTTCGACCGCGTGGTGGTGACGGACCTCGCCAGTCAAAAACGCCTGCGCGCCTGCCGAAAACGCTTCCCGGAACCCTTCGCTGTACGCGCCGCCCGAGATGGCGAGCGTCTTCACTGGTTCTCCGGCCTCATCGCCCGAAAAGCGCAGCACCGGCCCTCCCAGCGCTCTGGCAAGTTCCGCCTGCAGTTCCTGGCTTAGTTTGGGTTCCTGCAATTCACCGAGGGAAAGATAATCCCTGACCTTTCGAACGTTGCGCAGTCCCAGCAGGCGCGCCAGCGCGGCACCGGGCGCGTACGCTTCCGATTGGTCCAGGTTGGTGTGCCCGGCAATCAACGCGATGCCTTCCCGGATAAAACCACAGAGCAAATCGGCCGCGTATTCCTCCCGGCTGAGGCTTTTCAGCGGCGTAAACAGCAGCGGATGGTGCACAACCACCAGTTCCGCCTTCCAGTCCACCGCTTCGCGCAGCACATTCCGGGTTGCGTCCAGCGCCAATAGAACGCGGCGCACGCGGTCCTCCGGATGACCTGCCTGCAGGCCCGCGTTATCAAATTCCTCCTGTGAATCGAAAGGGGCGACGCTGTCCAGCCAGTCATAGATGGTCCGAACGCTTGCGTTCCTGCTCATCCAGTGCCTCCTGTAACCATTCTCGGGCCTGCCTGCCCTTTTCCCCCCGCCAGGCCGCGGTGACGGAAAACTGCCAGCGGTAGTATCCAGCAAGGGTTTCTCCGTCCTGCGCGGTCAGGTTGAACCCGAACGCGCGCTCACGCTCCGTCAGGCGCTGAATTCCCGGCAAGGCGGACAGGACGGTGTAGTACCTGCCGCGCGAACGGACCAATTCCTCTTCAACGATCCGATAGCCGCGCGCCAGCACGGCATCGCGTACCAGCGGCCATTCGCTCTGCGCGCTGAGTACCAGTTTCGCGCCATGCAAATCGACGTCCTGCCGCAATATTCTTGCGATCAGCCCGCCCCCCATGCCGGACATGATGACGGCGTCCGGCTGATCCTGAAGCGCGTACAGGCCGTCCTGCCCGCTGAGGGTGACGCGTTCCAGAACGCCGGCAGCCAAAAATAAATCCCGCGCTCTGCTGCGGGACACGGGGCTCAGGTCGCTGACGATCATCCTTTGACAGCGTCCGCTTCGCAGCAAATCGCAGGACAGCCTCCCGTGATCCGCCCCGATATCCGCGGCGAGAGCGCAAAAGGGTACATGCCGTGCCACGCAGCGCAGACGCGGGTCCAGCCGATGCGGCGAAACCGTGGCGCCGTCCGTCAATCGAGGAAGTCCTTGAGTTTCTTGCTGCGGCTTGGGTGGCGAAGCTTGCGGAGCGCCTTGGCCTCAATCTGGCGGATGCGCTCCCGGGTCACCTGAAACTCTTTTCCAACCTCCTCCAGCGTACGCGGGTTGCCGTCGTCCAGGCCGAAGCGCAGCCTTAAGACCTTGGCTTCACGCGGGGTCAGGGAATCCAGCACGTCCCAAAGCAACTCCTTCATCAGCGCGTTGGACGCCGCGTCCGCCGGCGCAGGCGCGTCCTCATCCTGGATGAAGTCGCCCAGATGGCTGTCCTCCTCCTCGCCAATGGGCGTTTCCAGCGAAACGGGCTCCTGGGCGATCTTAATGATCTCACGGACCTTTGCTTCCGTAATGCCCATTGCCTTCGCGATCTCCTCCGGCGTCGGCTCGCGCCCCAGTTCCTGCAGAAGCTGTCGGGAAATGCGGATGAGCTTATTGATGGTCTCGACCATATGCACGGGGATACGGATGGTGCGCGCCTGATCGGCGATGGCGCGGGTGATGGCCTGGCGAATCCACCAAGTGGCGTAGGTGGAGAACTTGAAGCCCTTGCGGAAATCAAACTTCTCCACCGCTTTGATGAGCCCGAGGTTGCCTTCCTGGATCAGGTCCAGAAACAGCATCCCGCGGCCGACGTAGCGTTTGGCGATGGAGACGACCAGGCGAAGGTTTGCCTCCGCAAGCTGGTGTTTTGCTTCCTCATCGCCCGCCTCCATCCGCTGGGCAAGCGATACCTCTTCCTCCGCCGTCAAAAGCGGAACCTTTCCGATTTCCTTCAGGTACATCCGGACGGGATCGTCGATGTTGACCGCCTCCGGAACGGACAGGTCGATTTCCTCCTCAGGCTCTTCCTCTTTGCGCTCCTCCCGCTCTAGGTCGCCTTCCTTGACAACCTGAACGCCCATGCCCTCCAGCGTGTCCAGCACGTTCTCAAACTGCTCCGCCTCAATGTCCAGATTCGACAAGGCGCTGACGACCTCCTCCGTGGAAATCACGCCCTTTGACTTGGCCATTTCATAGAATTCATCCAGTCTGCTCTGCTGTTTCGCGTTCATCTTGGCGTCCAAGAGCGCACTTCCTTTCTTCTCAGGCAAGGTGACGGTTCTGCCGGTTCATTTCGTTCTGAAGTTCACGGATGAGTCGGAGGGTCAGCGCTTTATCCTCGCCTTCCTGGGAAACCGCTTCCTCGCTCAGCTTTTGGATGCGGGCGTTGAGCTTGTTGACCCGAAGGACCCGTAGGCAGTCCTCCGCCGCGCTGAGGGCATCCCCGCTCTCCTGGTCCGGCAGGCGGTTGAATAGTTCCCCCAGGAAGGAACGCTCCTGTTCGTCCTGGGCATCCATCAGAATGGCGGAAGGGCTCTTGCCCGCAAGCGACGCCGCGAC
>JAPXQZ010000246.1:0-2932 GCA_033813835.1 Clostridia bacterium
TTTTAAAGAACAGCGCCTGGGAGCCGCCGGAGGTGATGGCGCTGAGAAACAGGCTGTCGCCATTGCCGGCCAGGGTAACCGACAGGCTGACCCGGTTGTCGCCGATCCAGCTGTAACGTTCGTATACGCGGAAGGCCACGCGGTCCTCCCCGTTGCGCCAGTCGCTTCCGTCCTCAAAAGAGGCGGAGATGGAGCCCCCGACGATGCCCTCGTGCACGTGTTCCAGAAACCGGTCGAAATCCCCCCGCAGCGCGCGCTCCAGCTTGGCCATGGCCTCCTCACTTCCCCGCCGCGGACCGGGCGGGCTTTGCGGGATTCTACCCGATTATTGAAACGTGCGCGGCAGGCGCGCGCGTTTACAAGCCCGCGCGGTTTCTGTATGATGCTGCCGTGGAGGATACATGTATCGCAAAGAGGACGCGGAAGCCTTGAAAAGGCAGCTGCGGCGGAGAACCCTGTGCTGGCTGCTGCCGGAGGCGGCGCTGCTGTTCGGCGTCGCCTGGAGTTTCGTCCGCCGGATTGCCTGGTTGACCCCGCTAATGACTTCGCTGCTGGGCGCCGTCATCCTTTTCTCCCTGACGGTCTGCCTGCTGCCCCTCAGGCGCTACGCCGCCTTTGTTTCCGGCGCCCTGGCCGGCAGGAGCCGCCGTAGCGTGGTTACGTTCGATTCCCGCGAGGAAGCGGCCGTCCTGCGCGAGGGCGTGCGCATCTACCCCGTGCACGCGCAGGGGGGCGGGCGGGCGGAATGCCAGGAGCGGCTGTTTTACTGGGACGCCAACCTGCCCCCGCCGGCGTGGCAGGCCGGGGAACGGCTGGCGCTTCTGACCCACGAGCGGTTCATCGTGGGCTGGTCGCGCGCCGGGGAGGACGAGCCGCTGAGCGAATAAGCCGGCTTACAGTAGGGCTTCGATGTGCTCCGCGATGGCCTCCGGCTCCGTCTGCGGGCTGAAGCGCCGGACCGGCCGGCCCTGGCGGTCGACCAGAAATTTGGTGAAGTTCCATTTGATGGTCCCGCCCGCCGTGCCCGGCAATTCCTTTTTCAGGTAGCGGAAGAGGGGGTGCGCGTCCTTCCCGTTGACCGAAACCTTGTCGAACTGGGGAAAGTCGATGGCGTAGCGGTTCACGCAGAAGGCGTGGACCTCCTCCCCCGTCCCCGGCGCCTGGCCGCCGAACTGGTTGCAGGGAAAATCCAGGATTTCAAAGCCCTGCCCGCGGTACAGGGCATACAGGCGTGTCAGGCCGGTATACTGCGGGGTGAAGCCGCAGCGGGTCGCTGTGTTGACGATGAGCAGCACCTTGCCCCGGTATTCCGACAGGGAGACCTCCCGTCCCGACAGGTCCCGGGCGGTATAATCATAGACGCTCATGGCTTTTCCTCCTTTTGTGGGTTGCGCAGCGCCCGGGAGGCGCGCAGCAGGCTGAGCACGTCTTCCCCCAGCGCTTCCGGCGCGGTGAGGACCAGATGGTTGGTGTACAGCCCCGCGCGGATGGGAACGGTCTGGCGGACCAGGGGGCTTCCCGTTGGCCGGTCAGAAGAGAAGCTGAGCGTCAGCCGCGGCCGCGTGCGCGCCCCCGGCGCCCTGCCGCCGGGCGGGGATACCCAGGCGAAGGGCCGCGGCGCGCGGAAAAACCATGGTCCGGTGCGCGCGCACCTCGCAGGAGCCCAGATTGTCCAGAATGAAGCGCCGCAGGGACAGGTGCAGCGAAAACAACGCAGGCTGCCCGCCGAACAGCAGGACTTCCTCCGCGCTGAGGCTGTCGTTCTCTTCCCTCGCAATTCCCCCGTCCCGATTGTACCCCGCCGCGCCTACCCCGCGGCATGACGCCCGATGACGTACATTGAGGAGGATTCCCATGCCAAACCACCTGCTGCACCTGTACACCGGCGACGGGAAGGGAAAGACCACCGCCGCCATGGGCCTGGCGCTGCGCATGCTGGGCCACGGGAAAAAGGTGCTGGTCGCGCAGTTCATGAAGGACGGCACCTCCGGGGAACTGAAGGCGCTGGGCCGCTTTGAGGGGCTCACCTTGTTCGGGGACGCGCGCATGGAGGGCTTCATATTCCGCATGACGGAGCCTGAGCTGGAAGAGGCACGGGAACGGCAGGGCCGGGCACTGCTGGAACTGACGGAGAAGGTCCGCGCGCTGCGCCCGGACCTGACGGTGCTGGACGAGCTCGCCGTCGCGCTGGCGACGAGGATGGTGAAGCGGGCGGACGCCGAGGCGCTGCTGGACGCCGCGCTCCAGGCCGGCGACGCCGTGGTGACCGGGCGCGGCGCCCCGGACTGGCTGCGGGAACGCGCCGACTACGTCAGCGATATTCTGGCAGTCAAGCACCCCTTCGACGCGGGACAGCCCGCGCGCGAGGGCATCGAGTGGTAAGTTGAACACCGTCAAACGGCAAGGGCATCCGCACAGGGATGCCCTCTTTATCGGTACGGCGTTGAGCCGTCAGGGCTTCAGCTCAAACGCGGCGGGCGGCGCGGCATAGCGCAGGCCGCCGGCCGTCGCGGAAACCTCCAGCAGATAGACACCGGGCGGCGCCGGTTCCCCTGCGTCGGTTTTCCCGTTCCAGCAAAGGGTAGAACCTTCCCGGTTCAGGTGCATCGGGCGGCTGGTCTCGTCGCGCAGCAGCACCCGGACCTGCCGGCCTTCCGGATCCACGATCCGGGCGGTCAACGAGACCGCGCCGGTATGGCGGATGACGAAGGAGGCTTCCTCCCCGGCACCCGGCCGGAAGGCCGGCGCCGCCGCCAGCGACAGGGCCGGGTCCAGCCGCTTGGTCTGCACGCTGAGCAGCACGCAGGACAACGGCCACGCGCGGTCCTCATCCACGGCGATGATGAACAGCAGCAGGTAGCCGGACAGCCCTTCCATCCCCTCTAAAATGCGCAGGGAGACCTGGCGGCGTCCCGCCGGCAGGACGCCCTCC
>JAPXQZ010000247.1:0-2927 GCA_033813835.1 Clostridia bacterium
GGGCTGGAGGGCGGCTATGTGGCCGAGCAGCTGTCCGGCCGCGCCGGCGCGAGCGTGCATAAGGTGGAGATGCTCAAGCTGGCGGACGAGGAATACCCCATCGACGCGGAGCGCATCGAGGACGTGTTGGAGAAGGCGGCCGGCCGCAGGCCCCGAACCATCGGGCTTCTGACCCCGCGCGCCGTGCTGCCCCTGGGGGTCTATGAGTACTTCGCCGGGCTGCTGGGCGCGGAGAACGTCGTGGACTGCCAGGAAATCTACTACAAAATCAAGTACATCAAGTCCGACCGGGAAATGGAGCTGACCCGGCAGGCCGCGCGGATTGCCGACTGCATGCTGGAAGGCATGCTGGCGGTGCTGGAGCCGGGGATGCTGGAGACGGAGGTCTCCGCCTGGGGCTACCTCATCGGGCAGCAGCTGGGCAGCGAAGGCTTCGGCTTTGACGTGATGGTGACAGCCAACGAGGCCAACCGTACCCTGGTTGGCAAGGCGCTCAACCGCCGCATCGCGTACGGCGACTACGTGCACCTGGGCGCGGCGCCCAAATGCGACGGGCTGACCGCCTGCGAGCGCGCCACGGTCATCGCCGTCCCGGAGCCCGGCCAGGTGACGGAGGACCAGCGTTTCTGGATTTCATTCACGGAAAACGCCTATGAGATTGGGCTGAAGGAATATGTCCGGGTCGCGGAGAACAATCTGCCCGCCTACCTGCAGGAGCAGGCGCTGGTCGATTATTTCAAGGCCAGGGAAGGAGAGGTTTCCAGGCGCCTCGGGCGCCCGGTGGACCTGGCGCGGCAAAAGCCCTATACCGGCACCCACAACGGCGGCTACACCGAGTGCCAGGAGTTCTACGGCGCCATCACCCTCAACTCCAGGGAGCCCCTGGGCAGCCAGATCGTAACCATGCTGGACGTGGCGGTGCGCGGGGTGGGCAACCGCTGGAACGACGTCGTCATCCCCGGGATGGACTACGTGCTGGTGGAAAAGACCCTGGGCAAGTTCGGGAACCGGGTGGAGGTGCTCAACCGCCTGCCCGTCAACCTCCAGCACCTGGTCGGAATCCACTGAACCGGCCGCATACACCAAACACAACAGGAAAGAAGGACCGCACAGCATGAACATCCTCGCCATCGGCTGCCACCCGGACGACCTGGAAATCGGCTGCTTCGGCACGCTGGCCAAGTACATCAAGCAGGGGCATAAGGTCTCCGTGTGCCACATCGCGAACGGCAACATGGGGCACGTGGAAATCATGCCCGAGGAGCTGCGCGTGATGCGCTTCAACGAGGCGGAAGCCGCCGCCCGGGTCATCGGCGCGGACCATTACGCCATCGACATCCCCGACATCCACGTGTCCGCGCACAACGACCAGCTGGTGTACGACTTGAGCCGCGTCATGCGCAAGACCCAGCCGGACCTGCTCATTACCCACTACGAGCAGGATTATATGAACGACCATATCCAGACCTTCTATTCCGCCTTCCGGGCCTCCTTCGCCGCCAGCATCCCCCATTTCCACGGCAACGAGGCCGGCCCCTCCGTGCCGGTGGGGCCGATTTACCACATGGACACGGTGGCGGGCGTGGGCTTCATCCCCACGGAGTATGTCGATATCTCCGAAGAAATCGACATGAAGCTGGAGGCGCTCAGCTGCCACAAGTCCCAGATCGCGTGGATGCGCGACCACGACGGCATCGACTTCCTGGACTTCGTGCGGACCTGCTCCCGCGTGCGCGGATACCAGTGCGGCGCGCAGTACGCGGAGGGTTTCCGACCCAACCTCAACTACCTCCGCCTCACCGCCAAGCGCCTGCTGCCCTAAATCCACACGGGGCGACAACGCCCCGGACCGAAAGGAAACGCAAGCCCATATGAGCCAGCTCGCCGTACAAAGGGACCTCAAGAGGCGCCTGTCCAAGTTCACCCGGGATTACGCGATCGTCGTGGCCATTTTCCTGCTGATGATCATCTTCACCCTTGCGTCGGATTACTTCCTCACCTACCGCAACATCCGCAACATCTTCATGCAGACCGCCTCCCTGGCCATCGTGTGCATCGGCCAGGCGATGATCGTGACCACGGGCGAGTTCGACCTCTCCCTGGGGCAAAACGTCTGCGTGACCTCGGCGGTGATGGCCTACCTGATCAAATTCGCGGGCTTCAATCCCTGGGTCGCCATCCTGTGCGCCATCGGCGTAGGCGCGCTGGTGGGGCTGAGCAACGGGGTGCTGATCGCCTACGCGGGCATTCCCTGCTTCATCGTCACCCTGGGCTTCCAGATGATCACGCGCGGCGCGGCCAAAATCATCACCAACGCCTCCCCCATCCCCGCGATGCCCGATGAAATCAAGTTCATCGGCCGCGGCTTTATCGGGGGCAACGAGTACGGCGTTCCCATCAGCGTCATCATTATGCTGGCGCTGTTCCTCTTCTTCGCCTTCGTCATGCAGCGCACCAAGTTCGGCCGCTCCCTCTACGCCATCGGCGGCAACAAGGAGGCGGCCTACTTCGCCGGCATCAACGTCAAGCGCCACCGCGCGGTCACCTATACCATCGCAGGGCTGCTGTGCGGCGTATCCGCCGTGGTGCTGGTGACGCGGCTGGACTCCGCGGCGCTGACCAACGGCAACCTCTACGAGTTCGACGCGATGATCTCCTGCATCCTGGGCGGCATCAGCCTGGCCGGCGGGCGCGGCAAGATCATCCAGGCGCTCTTCGGCGCGATTTTCCTGATGCTCTTCTTCAACGGCATGACCATGCTCAACGTCAACCCCTTCGTGCAGGACGTGCTCAAGGGGGTCGTGATGATCGGCGCGGTCGCCCTGGATGTGGTGCGCAACCGCCGAAGATAAGGGGAAAGCATGGCTGATTACATCCTGGAGCTCAAGAACGTCACCAAGCGCTTCCCCGGGGTCACGGCGCTGAAC
>JAPXQZ010000248.1:0-2918 GCA_033813835.1 Clostridia bacterium
CCCCTGTGTCGCCCTGGTCTTCCTGCTTGCCGAAGAAATACTGCGGGGCCTTGATGAACTTCGGCTGGGTCTTGAGGTAGTTCTCCCAGGACAGGACCAGCATCTCCGGGGTGACTTCCTTGTGGGCGGCAAGGATGCCTTCCACCCTGGCCAGGGTTTCCCCACGAGTGGCGCGGATGGTTCGGCCCTCTGCGTCCGTCTTCGGGGTGAGTTCGATGATCCTGCCTACGGCGTTCAGAACCTCCAGGGGAACAGCGGCCCCCAGGTTGTCCACCTTCGGCTTCCTGCCCGTTTTCCCCCTGGACCCCTGAGACGTAGTCGAAGGGGTACTTTCTTTTTCTGTACTCTGACCCTGACCAGCATGCGAAACGCATACCTGTTCGCATTGCGTTCGCTCATCCGTTGGCAATGCGTTCGCATATGCGTTCGCATTGCGTTTGCTCCAGCGCTGGAGGGCGGACTGCCGGGCCTTGGCCCCCTTGGCGTCAGCCTCTTCACGGTCCATCTCAAGCCTGGGGCTAACGAGGCGGGATGAGTCTTTAGGGTCTTCCACGAAGAACCGTGTGATCCATTCGTAATGCGTTCGCATGGCCTTCGCAGGGATGCCGAGCATCACGCCAAGGTCTTCCTGGTCTGACGGGATGCTTCCTTCCTCCCAGGCAAAGGCCCAGAGAGTCTGGAGGATGCCCCGCTTCTCATAGGTCAGGGCCCGGACCTTGGCATCCGCAAGGTATTCCTTGGCCCAGAACTTGAACCAGAGCTGAGCCATCACGCTACCCCTTCCAGGTAGGCCTGATGAATCTGCTCCGCCCGGATCAGGCTCGTCTTGGCGTGGAGGGCGTGATCGATGGCCTGCTCCAGCGCCTTGAGGGCTTCGCCGTGAAGCTGCCCGTGGAAGGTGCTGGCGACCTCATGGGCCATCTCAGCGAAGCGCGAGGCGCATCCCTTGAGGTCTGTGGCATCCTGGGCGCTGACGATGCCCTGAAGCTCCAGGATGGCCTTCCGGTGGGCCTGCATGGCCTCGCTGGTGCGGTTGGACTGGTTCCAGGTGGTCATGCCCAGCAGGGCGGCATCCGCATCCTGGATCGCCAGCATGGCGGCCTTGATTTTTTCGAGCGGGACTGTAGATTGAGGCATGCGGATCTCCTGTATCCGTGGAGTTAGGCGCCGGGGCGAACCGGCGCTTTTTCGTTGAAGAGGTGGGCAGGCAGCACCCGCCCGTTGAAGGGAAGTTCCAGCAAAAACACCTCCAGCGCCTTGGCTTCGGCCCCGGAGTAGCACCCGCGCCGCGCCGTGACCCAGCGGCAGAGCTGGTCATCCGTCATCTTGCGGAGGCGGGATAGGATCATGGCGGCGCTCCCAGGGCACCCCAGCCCAGGAGGAACAGTTCCCACGCGGCCCGGCACACCAGCCCCGCCGCGATGCACCACAGGGCTGCCCGGATGGCCTTCAGGGCCGTAGCGAACGCGGGCCTCACTGGGCACCCATCCTTAGGCGGGCGGATCGCTTGAGCGCAAGCGTATGACCGTTGCGTTGAGGATTTTGTAGGGGATGCTTGCACACGGGAGGTCCCTCAAATGGCCGACAACATCCAGCCCCTCTTGGTCGGCCTAGGCCGCGTAGGGGTGGACTGGCGAAGGGGCGATAGCGTGTTCTTCGGGGCCCGCAAGCCGCCCAGCCCGGATGAACTGGAGCGGCGCATGGAGGCCATCAGGAAGGAGTTGGCGGGTCATGCTGCAGGCTCCGCAGGGGTGGAGCCGTGATCGAGGCCCAGAAGCTCCGTGGCGCGGATCAGCCCGCCCGTGGCGGCTTCGATGCGCTTCGCAAGCTCGGGCCGGGGGCGCCGGACGCCGCACAGGATGTTGTAGAGGTGGGCCGTAGGCGTCCCCGCCTTCCGGGCAACCTCCGCGACCGTGAGGCCAGCTGCGAGAATCCGATCCTTCATACCCATACCCGGAAACCTAATAGCGAAACGCTACCGTGTCAAGCCCTCCGCTCAGATTGCAGAAAGCTCAAGCCGGGCCATCATCCGGTCATGGCATGGGCAAGGGTTGACGCCTTCCGCGAGGCGGTCCCCCCGAAAATTTTTTTGGTGGGGGCTTGACGAACCGGATCCCTGAGCCGATACTGTCTTTGTCAGGGATGATCCCCTGGCAGAACGGAGGACACAGTGACTGCCGCATCCCTCAACTGTCACCTGCGTCAGCTCGCAGCAGCAGCCAGCCGCATCTACTCTCTCAAGGGGGCAGGGCGTAGGCAAGCCATGAGAGACTTGGCATCCAACTGCAAGGGTATCTTTTAACGCCCAGTAGGGCTGAAAGGATAATGGAATGATCACACGACACAAGGCCACCACCATCTAGGAGAGAGACATGCGCACCATCGACGGCATCGGCGGCTATCTGACATCGGACCTGGCGGACGCCCGCCGTGAGCACCACTCGCGCGGGGGCTATCTGCTCCAGATCGGAGACCGCCCTGCCACCTTCGCCGTGTGCGACGAGGCCGAGGCCATCCAGGCCTGGGGCCGCACCCCCGAGCATCTCGCAGCCCTCGCCCCTGGATACTCGGAGGCGTAATGCCGCGCCCCACCACCCTCCCTGAGCCGTGGCGGACCCTAGCGGCCCGCCTCGGCGGCGTCCAGGCCCTCGCAGACGCGCTCCACTCCAGCACCCGGACTGTCCGGCAGTGGGCACACGGCCAGCGCAAGCCGCAGGGGCCAGCACGAGCAGCGATCGAGGCGCTGTTCGCCGCGCACGGGCTTGCGGTGCCATCACAGCGCACCGCCTGATGTGTTGCCCCGGTCCGCGGCGTTGACGCATGCCCGAAAAAAAACCTTGCGGACCCGATAGCAAAACGCTACTTTGTGAGCGTCGAGAACATCGACCCCCACCGGCTGAGGCCGAGCGGGGTGGATT
>JAPXQZ010000249.1:0-2893 GCA_033813835.1 Clostridia bacterium
CGGTCAGGGGCGCGATGCTATATTGTTTCCCGGAAAGCAAGAAAGAGGTGGCGCTACATGGCTTGTTCTCTGGAGGCAGGCGCCTACCGGACGCTGCGCGCGGGGGGCGGCCGGTGATTCGCGTCGCCGGTATCCGCCTGCCACCCGGGCATCCGGACGATGCCCCCCTCCTGCAGGCGCTGAAACGCGCGCGGCTGAAGCAGGAACAGGTCGCGTCCTGGCGCATCAGCCGCAAGAGCATCGACGCGCGGGACAAGGGGCGGGTTTGGCTGGTATACGCCCTGGACCTCGAGGTCCGGGGGGACGAGTCAGCCCTGCTTTCCCGTGTAAAACATCCGGAAGTCGTCCGGACACAGGCGACATGCCGGCTGCAGGTGCCTGCCGCGTCCGCCCCGGAGCAGCCCGTCGTCGCAGGCCTGGGCCCCTGCGGGTTGTTCCTCGCGCTCTACCTGGCCCGCGCGGGCAGGATGCCGCTGGTCATGGAGCGCGGGCTCCCGGTTGAGCGCCGCGCCAGGAGCGTCAACCGGCTGATGGCGGCCGGGGAATTGGACCCGGAGAGCAACCTGCTGTTTGGCGAAGGAGGCGCCGGCGCGTTTTCGGACGGGAAACTGACCACCGGCATCAAGGACCCGCTGTGCCGGGAAGTGCTGGAAACCCTGGCGGAGCACGGGGCTCCGGAGAGCATCCTGTACCTGCAGCGGCCGCACGTGGGCACGGACGTCCTGCCGCGGGTAGTTTCCTCCATCCGCAGGGAAATCGAGCGGCTGGGCGGACGGGTCCTGTTTGGCGCGCGGTTGCTCCGGCCGGTTTTCGACAGCGGGCGCCTGGTGGGCGTGGATGCTGTCCTGGCAGAAAAGCGGGCTGAAATCCCCTGCGGCGCGCTGGCGCTTGCTATCGGCCATTCCGCCCGGGATACGCACCGGGAGCTGGCTGGGCTGGGGCTTGCCATGACACCCAAACCGTTTTCCATCGGGCTTCGCATCGAACACCCCCAGGCGCTGATCAACGCGGCGCAATACGGGGATTTCGCGGACCGCGGGCTACCTCCCGCGGAATACCATCTGGCGACCAGGCTCAAGGATGGCCGGGGCGCCTATACTTTCTGCATGTGCCCGGGCGGACGGGTGGTGCCCGCCTGCGGCGAGGAAGGCGGCGTCAACGTCAACGGGATGAGCAGTTCCAGACGGGACGGAGAGAACGCCAACGCCGCGCTGCTGGTGGAGGTGCGGCCGGAGGACTATGGGGGCGGCGCCGACCCGCTGGCCGGCTTCGGTTTTCAGCGGCGCTATGAGGAGATGGCTTTCAGGCTGGGAGGCGGAGGGTTCCGCGCCCCTTTCCAACTGGCCGGGGATTTCCTGAAAGGGCAGGCATCCACGTCCCTGGGCAACGTGAAGGCGTCGTACAAGCCCGGCGTGACCGCGGCCGACCTTGCCCAGGCGCTGCCGGCTTTTGCGGCGGAAGGCATCCGGGAGGCAATCCTGCAGTTTGACAGGAAAATCAAGGGATTCGCCCTCCCGGACGCCGTCCTGACCGGGGTGGAAACCCGCTCCTCCTGCCCTGTGCAGGTGGCGCGCAGCGCCCGGTTTGAAACCAGCCTGAACGGGGTGTACGCAGCGGGAGAGGGCGCGGGCCGCGCGGGCGGCATCCTGTCCGCGGCGGTAGACGGCCTGCGCTGCGCGATGGCCATGACCGGGCATGAAGGGTAGCGCGAGCGGTCAGAAGCGTGTATACTGCGCGCGAAATCGTCAGTATGTCGCAAGGCGGACGGGTGATTGAAGGCTGAGCCAAGGCAGGGAAGGGCTGATTCCGGCGGAAAAGGCGCGCGCAGGCGGCAGGAGTTTTTCTATCGGCTGGCGAGAAGGCTGCTGCTCCCCTATTTTTCCCGCCGCTTCAATACCGTCGCCGACCCCCAGCCGGACCTGCCGGGTCCCTGTGTCATCGTATCCAACCACGTCACCGAACTGGACTTCTTCCTGACCGGGCAGGTGTTCAGCGAGCCGATGGGGTTCGTCGTAGGCGAGGGCCTGTTGCGCAGCCGGCTGATGCGGTTCATCCTGATCAAGGGGTTTGGCTGTATCGCCAAGCAGAAGGGGACGGCGGATCCCCGCACCGCGATGGGCATGTTGCGCCGGCTGCGCGAAGGCCGCAACGTCTGCCTCTATGCGGAGGGCAATACCACCTTCGACGGCAGGACCAGCGAAATCCCCCCGGCCACCGGTTCCCTGCTGCGCGCGGTCAACGCGGGGCTGGTCGTCACCCGGATCGAGGGCGCCTATTTCGCGATGCCGCGCTGGGGGCGCGGCATCCGGCGGGGAAAGACCCGCTGCCGCGTGGCGGGCGTCTACACCGCGCAGGAATTGGCCGGAATGACGGACGGGGAGGTCAACACCCTGCTGAACCGCCTCCTGTATACGGACGCCTACGCCGGGCAGGAGCGGGAGATGATCCCCTACCGGGGAAAAAACCTGGCGGGCGGCATCCACCACGTGCTATACCTGTGCCCGGAGTGCCTGTCGCAGGGGACGGTTGTCGGGGAGGGAGAGTCGGTCCGGTGCACGGCCTGCGGCATGAAAACCATCTATACGCCCACCGGTTTTTTCAAAGACCGCATGCCCTTTCCTGGCATCCGGGACTGGGCAGACTGGCAGAAGGATGCGCTGCGCGGAATGCTGGACGCGCCTGAAGAACAGCCGGTTTTGCAGGATGACAGGCAGACGCTGCTGGAAATGCGGAACGGGCGATTCGTTCCGGCGGCAAAGGGAACGCTGGCGCTCAGGAATGGGGTACTGGAAATCGGCGGGTACGCTTTTCCGCTGGCGAATCTGCCGGGGCTGGAGATTTACCGCAAGAACGTCCTGCAGTTTTCGCTGCCGGACGGCCGGCGCTTCCAGAC
>JAPXQZ010000250.1:0-2888 GCA_033813835.1 Clostridia bacterium
GTTCTTCACCGTGCCGTCCGTCTGCGCAATGAAGCCGTACACGCCGGCGACAATCAGCACCAGCCCGATGATAATCAACAAGGTTTTCATGCAAAATCCCTCCGTTCGTCTCATCATGCACATTTACGTGCACAATTGTATACCCATTTTGTGCCCGCTTAGCCCAAAAACGCCTTGCAGCCCCGCTCCGGGTGGGGCCGCGCCTTGAACGCGCGGCTGGATTGGCGTATAATACAGACATAAAACAAAAGGAGCCAGGTATGAAATTTTTGGTAGAAACCTCTGCGCGCCACGCGCACGTCAGCCAGGCGGACCTGGAAACCCTGTTCGGAAAAGGATACCAGCTGACCTTCCGCAAGGCGCTGTCCCAGCCCGGCCAGTTCGCCAGCAACGAAAAAATCACCGTTTCGGGCCCCCGCGGCCAGCTGCAGGTCACCATCCTGGGGCCCGCCCGCAAAAGCACCCAGGTGGAGCTGTCCATGACCGAGGCGCGCCAGCTGGGCCTGTCCGCGCCGGTGCGCGAAAGCGGAGACACCGCCGGCTCCGCGGGCTGCAAACTCACCGGCCCCGAAGGCGAAATCGAACTGAAGGAAGGCGTCATCGTCGCGAAGCGCCACATCCATATGACGCCGGAGGAAGCGGAGCAAATGGGGGTCAGGGACCAGCAGGTCGTATCCGTCCGCCTGGACACGCCGAACCGCTCCCTGGTCTTCGGCGATACCGTCGTGCGGGCCAACCCCACCTACGCCCTGTCCATGCACATCGACACGGACGAGTCCAACGCCGCCTGCGCCGCGGGCGAGGTCTACGGCGAAATCGTCCGCTGAATCTGGGTGGAGTCAAAAAAAGCCCTGTTCCGGGGCTTTTTTGGTATCCGAAAGCATCCGCGGGCATATTGATTTGGTGGATCAGAGCAGGAACTCCGGTGGCACCGCCGCCCCCGTTTCCAGGGGGGCTGGATAGGATGGAGGAAGAACGCGCCCGATAACAAAAAAATAAGGAGTCAAGGGATGAAATCCCTTGCCGGGGGTTCCGGGGGACGGAGTCCCCTGGCTTCGCTTCCTCCCCAATCCTTCATCTCGTTGTTTCCTGAACCTGCCGCACGTCCCGCGTCGGCGCGCGCAGGGGGATGCCCGCTTGGTCCAACCGGGCCTTCACGTCCTCCGTCACCGCGAGCAGGGTGTCCCACCAGTCCGGCGTGCGCGCCCAGCACCGGAGGGTGAACTGCAGCACGCCGTCGGACGTCTTTTCCAGGAAGGCGGCCGGCGCCGGTTCCGGCAGCACCGCGCACTGGCTGCGGGCGGCCTCCTCCAGGATGGCGCGCACCGCCTGGCTGTCCTCGGACAGCCCCACCGTCACGCTGACGTCCACCCGCCGGGTGTCGTGCCAGGTGAAGTCCGTGATGATGCCGTTTGACAGCATCGAATTGGGGATAACCACCTTCCGCCCGTCCGGGGTCTTCAGCGTCGTGTACATCACCGAGATGCTCTGCACCACGCCCTCCGCGCCGTCGGTTCGGATGTAGTCGCCGGTCCGGAAGGGGTGGAACAGCAGCAGCATCATCCCGCCGGCCAGGTTGCTCAGGCTGCCCTGCAGCGCTAGGCCGATGGCCAGGCCGGCGGAGGTCAGGATGGCGACGAAGGAGGCGGCGGGCACGCCCAGGTAAACCAGCACGCTGATGATGAGGGTGAAGCGCAGGGCGATGGAAATCGCGTTCTCCAGGAAGTCGCGCACGCCCGGGTCCAGCCGGCCTTTCTCCATCGCGCGGCGCAGCAGTTTCATCGCGAAGCGGATTATCTTGAACCCGGCAAACAGCATCACGGCCGAACCCAGGATTTTCAGCGCCACGTCCACCGATGCCGTGGCGAAGAAAGCGACGATGCCCTCCCACAATTCCCGCATGGAACCCCCCGGAATCCCGATTTTTCCTGATTATCCGTGCTTCCGCGCGGGCTGTCAAGGCGCGCGGGCTGTCCGCGTCCAAGGGCTATGCAGTCCTGTATATTCATGGTAGAATGAAGAACATCAGAAAGACAAAAGAGGCTGCCATGCGCGTAGAAGTGTTCAGCGAAATCGGGGCGCTCAAAAAGGTGCTGGTCCACCGCCCGGGCCCGGAGCTGGAGCAGCTGACGCCGCCCCACCTGAGCCGAATGCTCTTTGACGACATCCCCTACCTGAAGGGCGCGCAGCAGGAGCACGACCGCTTCGTCCAGGCCTTGAAGGAGGAGGGCGCCGAGGTCTGCACCCTCAGGCAGGCGGCCGCGCAGAGCCTGTCCGCGCCGCAGGCGCGGGCGGATTTCATCCGCGACTTCATCCGGGAGGGCGGCGCCGCCGCCCAGCAGGAGGCGCGGGCGCTGACCCGATTGCTCTCAGAGATACCCGACAACGAGGCGCTGATTGAAAAGACCATGGCGGGCGTCACCTACGACGAGGCGGGCGTTTACGAAGGCCGCCCCCTCACCCGCGCGGTCCGGCGCGATACGCGCTACCTGCTCGACCCCCTCCCCAACCTCTACTTCACCCGCGACCCCTTTTCCGCCGTGGGCCGGGGCATTGCCTTTTCCCGGATGCACGCCCCCACCCGCCAGCGGGAGACGATTTACGGCCGCTATATCTTTTCGCACCATCCCGACTTTTTAGGCCAGGTCAAGTCCTGGTACGCGCCGGACGCGCCCTTCAGCCTGGAGGGCGGCGACCTGCTCAACCTGGGAAGCGGCGTATTGGGGGCGGGGCTGTCCCAGCGCACCCAGCCGGAGGCGCTGGAGGGCCTGGCGCGGACCGCCTTGGCCGACGAAGACAGCGGCGTGGACAGGATTCTCGTCTTCCACATCCCCAACATCCGCGCCTTCATGCACCTGGACACCGTCTTCACCCAGCTGGACCGGGAC
>JAPXQZ010000251.1:0-2886 GCA_033813835.1 Clostridia bacterium
ATGATATGCTAAAGGAAATTTGACGTTTTTAGAGGTGCCCTATCGATAAAAGACAGCCCCGGATATCCAACGCTGACACCGCGTTGGTTCGATTCAATCGAGTTTATTTCACGGCTAAAACGCGGGAGGCATATGCTGAAAGAAGGGTTCTATTGCGCCTTGGGCACACCGCTGGATGAAAGCGGGGAACTGCTGCCAGACAGCCTCAAACAGCACATCGGCGACCAAATTAAACACGGGGCTTCCGGATTGCTGCTGATGGGCACGATGGGCATGCTGGGCTGTATCCGCGACGACCAGTACGAGCCCATCGTGGCGCAGGCCGTTAACGCCGTCGAGGGAAGGGTGCCGCTTCTGGTCGGCGCGGCGGACAACAGCATCGCGCGGATGAAGGCTCGGCTGAAGGCGCTGGAAAAATACCCGGTGGCAGCCGTCCTGACCGCGCCGTACTACTTTGACATGGACCGCGGCGGCATGCTGCGCTACTTCAAGGCCGCGGCGGAAGGGGACGGGATTGACCTGTACCTGTACGACCACCCCTTCACCGCGCGGCGGAAAATCGAACTGGAGGACGTCCTGGAACTGGCGGCGCTTCCCCGGTACAAGGGCATCAAGACCGGGGACGCCGTGCTGATCCGGAAGCTCCATGAATCAAAGGAACTCAAGGAGGACTTCACGCCGATTTTCTCCAATTCCGACCTGTTCTCCATGGGGCGGGCCTTCGGCATCCGGCGGACGCTGGACGGCATCTACGCCTGCTTCCCTAAAACCGCCGGGGAGATGCAGCGCGCCTGGGACCGGGAGGACCTTCCGGGCGGCAACGCAGCCGTCAACCGCATCATGAAGGCGCGCGACGGCATGATCGCACTGGGCATCTGGCCGGCCTTCACGGCCGCAATGAACCTATTGGGCTACAAGGGCAACTTCGGCCCGGATTACGAGCCGGTCTTCGACCCCAAAAAGGACGCCGGCCGGCTGGAAGCCGTCCGCCGGCTGATGGAAGAAGCCGGGGAAATCGGAAAACCCGCGTGAACGCCGCCGATTTGTTCAGCCTCAAGGGCCGCGTCGCCATCGTGACCGGCGGGCGGGGGCTGTACGGCGCACCCATCTCCGAAGGCCTGGCGGAAGCCGGCGCGCACGTCATCGTCGCCTCCAGAAACCTGGAAGCCTGCGCGGCGTTCGCAAGCGCGCTGCAGGCGCGGGGCCTGTCCGCGGAGGGTGCCTTCCTGGACCTGGCCGACGACGGCAGCATCAAAACCCTGGTCGCCGGGGTGATGGAAAAACACAGCCGCGTCGACGTGCTGGTCAACAACGCGGTCAGCCGCGGGGACTACGGCGATTTTGAAACCCTGCCGCGGGAGCGCATGGCCGCGTCGCTGGACGTCAACGTCCTGGGCCTGGCGTCGCTGACGCGGGAAGCCCTGCGGCCGATGAAAAAAGCAGGCGCCGGCAGCATCATCAACATCTCCTCCATCCAGGGGGTCACCGCGCCCCACTTTCCCTACTACGAGGAGGGGCAGAGCAGCCCCGCGGGATATACGTTTGAGAAGTGGGGACTGGTCGGCTTTACCAAATGGCTGGCCGCGATGTACGGGAAGGACGGCATCCGGGCCAACGCCATCAGCCCCGGGGGCTACGACCCCGGGCTGGCAGAAAAGCGGCCGCTGTTTTATGAAACCTATGCCCGGCACACTCCCCTTGGCAAGTGGCCGGAGCGCGACGACATCAAGGGGCCGGCGTGCTTCCTGGCCAGCGACGCTGCCCGCTACGTCACCGGGCACAACCTGGTGATGGACGGCGGGTTCACGATCTGGTAGGCGGAGAAAGGAGGGCGGGATGCTCAAATACTTCGTCAAGCGGCTGATTATGATGATTCCGATGATCATCTTTATCAGCTTCCTGGTGTTCGTCGCGCTGGACTTTACGCCGGGGGACCCGTTGAGCGCGCAGTTTTCCCCGGAGAACATCTCGGGCCTGACCCATGAGCAGCTGGAAGCGTTGCGGGAAGAGGCGGGGCTCAACGACCCGCTGGTAGTGCGGTACCTGCGCTGGTTCGGCGGGATTCTGCAGGGCAATTTCGGATACAGCATCCAGACGGGAATGCCCATCAGCAGCGTCATCGCCAACCTGCTGCCCGCCACCATTTACCTGGCGCTGGCCGCGCTGATCCTGTCGGTGGTGATGGGGCTGCTGTTCGGCGTCCTATCCGCCATCAAGCACAATACCGTCCTCGACTACCTCTCCTCCCTCTTCGGCGTCATCGGCATTTCCATGCCCGAATTTTTCATCGGTATCCTCGCCATCCTGATTTTCGCCATCCGGCTGAAATGGTTCCCCGCCCAGGGCCGGACGGAAATCGGCGCGACCTTCTGGGTTAACCTGAAGTATATCCTGCTGCCGGCGCTGAGCCTGGGCCTGGCGCTGACCGCGGCGCTGACCCGCTATACACGCAACTCCATGCTGGACGTGATGAACCAGAACTATGTGAAAACCGCGCGCGCCAAAGGGCTGTCGGAGTGGAAGGTCTTCTACCGCCACGTCTTCCGCAACGCGCTGATGCCCATCAGCGTGCTTATCTGCCTGCGGCTGCCCATGCTCATCGGCGGCTCGGTCGTCATCGAGCAGGTCTTCGGTTACGCGGGCATCGGCTCCCGTCTGCTGACCGCCATCAACAGCAACGACTACCAGCTGGTGCTGTCCATCATCTTCCTGCTGTCCATCGTTTCCCTGCTCTCCAGCGTGCTCATCGACCTGATCACAGGCCTTCTGGACCCGCGCGTCCGGTACAACTAAGAAAGGGGGGGACGCTTTGGAACTGGAGGCGCGGAGCTTCGTCAAATCCAGCCGCATGCGGAACGTGGCGGCCAAGCTGCTGTCCAACAAGGC
>JAPXQZ010000252.1:0-2859 GCA_033813835.1 Clostridia bacterium
TTCCTCATCCGCGCCGGCCGCAGCGCCGCGCAAAACGAGCAGCTGCTCAAGGCCGCGATGCCCGACGACCTCTGGCTGCACGCCAAGGACGTGCCCGGCTCCCACGTGCTGGTGTCCGCGCAGGGCCAGCGCGTGCCGGAAGCCACCCTGCTTTTGGCGGCGTCGCTGGCGGCCTTCCACTCCGGGGCCCGGGGGCAGACGACCCGGGTGGATTACACGCCCCGCAAAAACGTGCGCAAAACGCCCGGCGGCGCGCCCGGACAGGTGCACTACACGGGCGAGAAAAGCCTGATGGCCGGGATGACGGCGCAGGAAGCCGGGCAGGTTCAGAAGGCGGAGGGGTGAAAAGGCCCGGGGGGTTTCATCCCCCGGGCCCCCAGACAAGGGACTTCGTCCCTTGACCCAGTTTCATTGATATGGCTAACTACTGCGTTCCGTTCGGATATTGATGATTGGGGTCCGGGGAGGAACTCCCCGGACTGGGGTTTGGGGATGCAATCCCCAAATCAATCCTGAACGGCCCGGGGGATGAAATCCCCCGGGTTTATCTTCCTTCCCTCACGCCGCCGCTCGGACCCCGCAGCTGCCGGGCGCCAGGTCGCAGGCGCAGAGGGTGTCCTGCGCGGGCAGGCGCAGGGCGCGCATGGCGTTTAGGATGGCCAGCACGGCGACGCCCACGTCCGCGAAGACCGCCATCCACAGGGTGGACAAGCCCAGGGCGGACAGCAGCAGGACGAGGCCCTTGACGGAGATGGCGAGGAAGGCGTTCTGCCGCGCGATGCTGACGGTGCGCCGGGCGATGTCCACGGCGGCGGCCATCTTGCAGGGGTCGTCGTTCATGATGACGATGTCGGCGGCCTCGATGGCCGCGTCCGAGCCCAGGGCGCCCATGGCGAAGCCCACGTCCGCGCGCGCCAGCACCGGCGCGTCGTTGACGCCGTCGCCCACGAAGGCGAGGGTGCCGGCCCGGCCGGGCTCTGCCAGCAGCGCTTCCAGCTTTTCCACCTTGTCCTGGGGCAGAAGCCCGGCGTGCAGCACGTCGATTTTCAGGTCGTCCGCCACCTGGCGCCCGGCCTGCTCGCTGTCCCCGGTGAGCATGACCAGGCGCTTCACGCCGCGGCTTCTCAATCGCAGGAGGGCCTGGCGCGCGCAGGGCTTGATCTCGTCCCGCGCCTCAAGGCTGCCCAGGTATATACCGTCGCGGGCGACGTGGATGCGCGTGCCGGCTTCCCCGCCCCGCGGCACGGCCACGCCGTTTTCGCGCAGCAGCCGCAGGTTGCCCGCCAGCACCCTGCGGCCGTCCACCAGGGCGCTGACGCCGCCGCCGGCCGTCTCCGTCGCCTCCTGGACCCGGCCCGGCTCTTCCGGCCTGCCCCAGGCCTTTTTGACGGACAAGGCCAGGGGATGGCTGGAATGGGTCTCCGCCAGGGCCGCGGTCTCCAGCAGTTCCTCCGCGCTGACGCCCACGGGGTTGATGTCGCTGAGGACGAAGCTACCGCGGGTCAGGGTGCCGGTCTTGTCAAAGACAAAGGTGTCGGCCTTGGCCAGCGCCTCCAGGTAGTTGGAGCCCTTGGCCAGGATGCCCGCGCGGGAGGCGCCGCCGATGCCGCCGAAGAAGGCCAGGGGGATGGAGATGACCAGCGCGCAGGGGCAGGAAACGACCAGGAAGTTCAGCGCGCGGTAGACCCAATCCGACAGCAGGGCGCCGGGCACCACAAGCGGGGGGACGAAGGCCAGCAGCAGCGCCAGCATGACCACGACGGGCGTATAGACCGCGGAAAACCGCGTGATGAAGGCCTCCTGGCGGGACTTCCGGTCCGTCGCGTTCTCCACCATTTCCAGAATCCGGCTGACGGTGGACTCGGCATAGGGTCGGTTGACGCGTATGGTCAGGGCGCCGGTCAGGTTGACGCAGCCGCTCAACACCTCGTCGCCGGGGGCGGCGTGGCGGGGCAGGGATTCGCCGGTCAGCGCCGCGGTGTCCAGCCGGCTTTCACCGGAGAGCACCACGCCGTCCAGCGGGACGCGCTCGCCCGGGCGCACCAGGATTTCGCTGCCCGCTGCCACCGTTTCGGGGGAGACGGCCGCCTGGCTCCCGTCCGGGGAGAGCAGCCAGGCGCTGTCCGGCCGCAGGTCCATGGCCTGGGCGATGGCACGGCGGGATTTGTCCACCGCGTAGTCCTGGAACAGCTCCCCGGTCTGGTAGAAGACCATCACGGCGACGGCCTCGGCGTATTCGCCGATGACCAGCGCGCCCACGGTGGCCAGGGACATCAGGAAGTTCTCGTCAAACACCCGCCCGCCCAGGATGCCCCGTAGGGCGCCCAGCAGCACGTCGTAGCCGGCGATGAAGTAGGCAGCGAACAGCAGCGCGGTTTTGGCCGCCATAACGATGGGCAGGAACAGGCCCAAAAGCAGCAGCGCCAGGGCGAGGGGGATGCGCAGGGTGCGGCGGGTCACAGCGGGGGCAGGAGGGAGGCTTCCGGCTCGACGGAGCGGATGATGCGGTCCGCCTTTTGGGCCAGTTCGTCCATCTGCGCCTCTTCCGCCTCCAGGGTCAGCTTCTGCGTCATGAAATTGATGCGGGCGGCGGACACCCCGGGCAGCGCACCGATTTTTCGCTCCATCTTCGCCGCGCAGCTGGCGCATCCCAGGCCCTTGATCTTATACGCCCTGGTCATCTTCCAACCCTCCCCATAATTGAATGAGTGTTCAACTGATGTCCTGAGTATACTTGAACGGTCGTTCAAGTGTCAAGAGGGACGGCGAAAAAAATGTACGCCTTTCCGCTTTCAGCCGGAAGGCGGGCGGCCGACCGCCGCGCTTTGACTTTAGGCGCGCCGAGCCCTATAATCGCCG
>JAPXQZ010000253.1:0-2826 GCA_033813835.1 Clostridia bacterium
GATCGACCAGCTGGCCGGCCGGCGGCCCAACGAGCTCTCCGGCGGGCAGCAGCAGCGCGTCGCCCTGGCGCGGGCCTTTGTCATCGAGCCCAGCGTGCTGCTGATGGACGAGCCGCTGTCCAACCTGGACGCCAAGCTGCGCGTGCAGATGCGCACGACCATCAAAAAGCTGCAGCGCAAGCTGGGCATCACGACCGTCTACGTCACCCACGACCAGGAGGAGGCGCTGTCCATCTCCGACCGCATCGCCGTGATGAAGGACGGGCAGATTATGCAGGTGGGCGAGCCCACGCAGATTTACAAGAAACCGGAAAACGCCTTCGTCGCGGGCTTCATCGGGGTATCCAACTTCCTGGACTGCGCCGTGGAAGGGCGGGACCCCGCAAACGCCGCCCTGGTTCTCGGGGACTTCCGGCTGGAAGGTGTGCGGCTCCAAAAGCCCTATTCCGGCCCGGGCAAGATCGCCGCGCGGCCGGAGCACCTGGCCCTGGGGGCGGAGGGCATCCCCGGGCGCATCGAGCTGTCCACCTTCCTGGGGGATTTTATCGAATATGAAGTGCTGCTGAACAACGGGCAGACCATCCAGCTGAACGAGTATACGAAGGACGCGCTGACCGTCAAGCCGGACGGGGCCCCGGTGATGTTGATGCCGGACGCGGACGCCGTCATCGTATACGGCGAGGGGGGGGAGGCGCTCACATGATGAAGTTCCCCGCCCTCAAAAAGCCGAAGCTCGACTTCTGGTTCTTCGTCAAGGTCGTCGTGATCCTGGCGATGCTGTTCTTCCTGGTGTACCCCTTCTCCACCCTCATCACCCACAGCTTCTTTTCCAAGAAGACGGACGGGGCGACGCTGTCCAACTACGCCACCTTCTTCAGCAAGAAATATTACCTGGACGCGCTGAAGAACACGCTGTACATCACCTTCGCCTCCTCCTTCACCTGCCTGCTGGTCGGCGCGCCCATGGCCTACCTGATGACCCGGTACAATATCTTCGGGAAGCGGGTCATCTACGTGTGCATCATCCTGGCCCTGATGTCCCCGCCTTTCATCGGCGCCTATTCCTGGATTCTGCTGTTTGGCCGCGCCGGGTTCGTGACCCGGCTGTTCGCGGGGTTCGGCGTCACGACGCCGACCATTTACGGCCCGGGCGGCATTATCCTGGTGTTTACCCTGCATCTGTTCCCCTACGTCTACCTCTACGTCTCCGGCGCCCTGACAAGCATCGACAGCTCCCTGGAGGAGGCGGGGGAAAACCTGGGCTCCTCCAAGCTGCGGCGGCTGTTCACAGTCACGCTGCCGGTGGTCATGCCTTCCATCCTGGCCGGCGCGGTGATGGTGTTCATGACATCCCTGGCCGATTTCGGCACGCCCATGCTGTTGGGCGAGGGCAAGACCCGCGTGCTGCCGGTTTTGGTGTACGACGCCTACATGAGCGAGATCGGCGGCAACGCCAACATGGCCAGCACCCTGTCGGTCATCGTGGTGGCCTGCTCGCTCAGCGTGCTGCTCATCCAGAAGTTCTACGTGGCGCGTCGCAACTACGCGATGACCTCCCTGCGCCCGCCCAAGGTGGTGGAACTGCACGGGTGGAAGCGCGCGCTGGTCACCCTGCCCGTCGCGCTCGTCGCCTTCCTGGGCCTGCTGCCGCAGCTGACGGTCGTGGTCACTTCCTTCATCCGCACGGACTTCACCGGCTTCATCGGCGGGTTCACGCTGGAAAACTACGAGAAAATCCTAAGCCGCTTGGCGACCAACATCACCAACACCTACTATTTCTCCGCCGTCGCCATCGTCTTCATCGTCGTCTTCGGCATGCTCATCTCCTACATCCTCGTGCGCCGGCGCGGCAAGGTGGCCAGCGCCATGGACCTGCTGGTCATGTTCCCCTACGTCATCCCCGGCTCCGTGCTGGGCGTGTGCCTCATCGTGGCCTTCAACCGCCAGCCCATCATCCTGACCGGCACCGCGGCCATCATGATCATCTCCTACGTCGTGCGCAAGCTGCCCTATACCGTGCGCTCCGGCAGCGCCTTCCTCTACCAGATGGACACCTCGGTGGAGGAGGCCTCCATCTCCCTGGGCGTCTCCCCGATGAAGACCTTCTTCACCGTCGTCGCCCGGCTGATGCTGCCGGGCATCCTCTCCGGCGCCATCCTCAGCTGGATTACCTGCATCAACGAGCTGAGCTCCTCCATCATGCTCTACAGCGGCAAGACCTCCACCATCTCCGTGGCCATCTACCAAGAGGTCATGCGCATGAGCGACGGCACCGCCGCCGCCCTGGCCGCCATCCTGACTCTGACCACCGTCGTCTCCCTGATGATTTTCCTGCGCTTCAGCAAGGGCAGGGTGTCGGTGATCTGACCGGGCGGGACGAGATGCGGGAAGGTTGTAGGTTTCTTTGCGTGAAACCAGCCAGACTACCAACTGACAGCGGGGAGAAATTCACACGAAGTATGTGACGCTGAACAATGGCATGAAGATGCCCCTTCTGGGGTTTGGAACCTCCAGCTGACGGATCCCGTCGCGGGAGAAAAGGGAATTCTTTATGCCATTAAAACAGGATACCGCTTGATTGATACGGCGCAAAACTATGGAACGGAAACGGTGGTGGGAAGCGCGCTTGAATAAGTGGTATCCCACGCAATAAACCGTACCCCGTGATACGGACACCGCAAAGAGTGATATTGAACCTGACATCCCCGGTGTACGGACGGTAAAATAGTTGCAAAACCCCGTGTGGCGGACGTTTGACGGGCATCAGAAGTGGTAAGACGTACCCATCGTGTCAAGCCGGAGAGGTGGGTACCATGAGCAAGGGGC
>JAPXQZ010000254.1:0-2826 GCA_033813835.1 Clostridia bacterium
TTGAGGATGCCAACAACCTGGGCACGCTGATGGACGTTATCAGCATCTACATCGTCCCCGCGGGCGCCCTGCTGGCGGCGTTCATGTTCTTCTGGGTGTGCAACAAGCAGTGGGTGCTCGACGAAATCAACAAAGGTGCGCTGGAGAAGAAGGCGGGGGACGGCTTCTACAAGTACGGCAAATACGTCTTTGTCGGCGTCACGGTGCTGGTTTTCCTCATCAACCTCTACTACGTCCTCATCCTGCGGCAGGGCGCCATCGGGTAATCACCGCCCGGCTGACGCAGGGGGAAAAGGCCTTATGGCTTTTTCCCTTTTTTCCGCGTCATCCGTGCCGCAGCCAGCGCGCCGCCCTTCCTTGCCCGGTTTTCGCGCGCTGTGCTATACTCGCTGCATGGCGGAGCGGAAAACGGAGGTACAGGCGGAACACGGCGGCCACCGCGCGCGCCTGCGGGCGCGGTTCCTGGCCTCCGGCCTGCAGGGCTTCGCGCCGCACGAGGCGCTGGAGCTGCTGCTGACTTTTGCCATCCCCCGGCGCGATGTCAACCCGCTCGCGCACCGGCTCATCGCGCGCTTTGGCAGCCTGGACCGCGTGCTGGAAGCCACCGGGGCGGAACTGCGCCAGATAGAGGGCGTGGGGGACAACGCAGCGACGCTGCTGTCCCTGCTGCTCCCGCTGCTGCGGCTCTACCGCGGGGAGGTGGCCGCCAGGGAGCGGCAGCCGGCGGTGGGGGACGTCGTGGAGCGCTGCCGGGCGCTGCTGATGGGGGAGAAGGTGGAACGCTTTCTGGTGCTGTCCCTGGACGCTCGGGGCCGGGTGGTCACCCATGCCTTCATGCCCTCCGGGGACGAGGGGGAGACGGCGGTCTACCCGCGCCTTATCGCCGGGGAACTGCTGCGGTCAGGCGCCGCGGCCTGCGTGCTGGCGCACAACCATCCTTCCGGGCTGGCGCAGCCCTCCAAGGCGGACGCGGAGCTGACCCACGCCCTGGGGGCGATGCTGGCGCCCCTGTCCATCCGGTTGAAGGACCACGTCATCGTCGCCGGGGACGAGGCGTTCAGCTTCGCCCGAAACGGGCTCATCGCCCCATGAAAAGGTGAAATCACAATGGCGGGACGCAGAAAAAGCGGGTGTTTTGGTTTGCTGTTCAAGCTGACCGGCTGGCTGGTTGCGTTGGGCGCGCTGTCCTTCGCGGTGCTCTTCGGCCTGCTTTTGCTGCGGGAGCACACCCTGCCCCGGCAGGGCACCTACTCCGCGATGATTGTGCTGGGTGCCCAGGTCAACCCCGACGGCACCCCCAGCGTGCAATTGGAATGGCGTCTGTCAAAGGCGCTGGACGTCTACCGGCAGGGTCGCCTGCCCGTGGTGGTGACCGGTGCCCGCGGCCCGGACGAGCCGGCCACGGAGGCCTCCGTCATGCGCGACTGGCTCGTTTCCAGGGGCGTAGACCCCGGGGACGTGATGATGGACGAGTCCTCTTTCAATACAAGAGACAATATCAAAAACGCCGCGGCCATGCTGCCCGCGGGCACCCTCGACGTGCTGATTGTCACCAGCGATTACCACATGCCCCGCGCCCTGCAGATTGCCAGGGACCTGGGGCTCAACCCCTCCGGCGCGGCCAGCCCCATCAAGCCGGAATACTGGGTCAAGAACCACCTCCGGGAAACGCTGGCCTGGGGCAAGTATTACGTGCAGAAATTCATTCCGCTGCCGTAGCCATCTCGTGGCTGACGCAGCGGGTCAGCAGCCCCCGGCGGTTCTCCAGGTCCCCCAGCACCCACATCAGCTTGGTGACCGCGGCCTCGGTGGTCATGTCGTGGGCGCCGTAGATGCCCCCCTCCATCAGCCCCCGCCCGACTTCATAGATGGTGAAGTCGGCTTTTTCATACAGACACTGGGTGGTAACCAGGGTGATAAGCCCGCCGGCGCTCAGCTGATGCAGCTTTTCGATGAGGTTCCGGCGGATGTAGTGCAGCCCGCCCAGCCCGAAGGCTTCCAGCACCAAGCCGCGGTAGCCGGCATCCTTGATGTGGTCGAAAATCTCCGGGTCTGTTCCCGGCATCATCTTTAACAGGAAGACCCGCGCGTCAATCGCAAGGGGCTTTCTGACGTCCGAAGGCGCGCAGGCCTTGGGCGCGGGCGCCAGGTGCAGTCCGTCCGCGTCGAAGGTTCCTACCGGCGGCGCATTGATGGAGTCGAAGGCGTCAAAGCCCAAGGTGCGCATCTTGACGGCGCGGGTGCCGTAAATCACCTTGTGCTGGAAGGAGATGAACACGCCCGGGCAGCCGGAGGACGCCATGGCGAAGGCCTCCCTGAGGTTGCCCGGCGCGTCGGAATAGGCGTGCAGCAGCGGCAGCTGGGAACCGGTGAACACGACGGGAATCCCGATGCCACTTAACATGAAGCTCAGCGCGGAGGCCGAATAGGCCATGGTGTCCGTGCCGTGGGTGATGACGATGCCGTCCGCTTCCCGCGCGGCCGCGCGGACCGCCCGGGCCAGCTGCTGCCATTCCTCCGGCTGGATGTTGCTGGAGTCGAGCATGAACACGTCCCGGGCGATGACGTCCGCCCGTTCCTTCAGGCTGGGCATGAAAGCGAGGATGCCCTCTGCCTTTGTCAGCGGCATCAGCCCCTGCCCGGTCTCCTGGCTGGCGATGGTGCCCCCGGTGGCCAAGAGCGTGATGCGCGGCAGCATGGCGCCTCCTGTGTTGCATTTTTGATTTTACCGGGCTGAGTATAGCATTGGCCCCCGCCGCTGTAAAGTTGCAGGAACGCCGACGGACGAGTGGGCTGATGCCTCCCGCCGCGATGGTCCCTATTCGT
>JAPXQZ010000255.1:0-2815 GCA_033813835.1 Clostridia bacterium
CCAGTTGATAGGCATCTGCGCCTTGTAGGCCAGGCCGTGCTCATAGAGTTTCAGGAAAATCCACTGCGTCCATTTGTAGTACTTCGGGTCGGTGGTATCCACCTCCCGGGAGTAGTCAAAGGAAAAGCCCAGGCGCTTGAGCTGGCGCCGGAAATGGTCGATGTTTTCCCGCGTGACTTTGGCGGGCGGCACGTGGTGGGCGATGGCGTAGTTCTCCGTCGGCAGGCCAAAGGCGTCCCAGCCGATGGGGTAGAGCACGTTATACCCCTCCATCCGCCGCTTACGGGCGATGATGTCCAGCGCCGTGTTGCTGCGCGGATGGCCCACGTGCAGCCCCGCGCCGGAGGGGTAGGGGAACTCAATCAGACAGTAATATTTGGGCTTTGCAAAATCTGAGGAAGCGGCGAATACCTGCTTCTCCTCCCAGAACCGCTGCCATTTTGGCTCGATGCTTTTCGGGTCGTAGGGCGCGACTGCCATGGCGCAACCTCCTTTGGTAAACAAGGGAAGTATAGGCACCACGCTGATGTTTGTAAAGCGGGGAGGCTTGCCGCAGGGCTGAAACAAGCGCCTGAAGGCGCCTGTGAATACGACGGCTATCCCTCAGCCGCCTACTTCTTATTCCGGTCCGTGCGGACGAGCTCCGAAAAGCCGATGCCGATGACGTCGGGCTGCTTGCGGATGAACTTGGAGCCGTTGAACTCGCCCGGCTCGTTGATGGCGGTGCCCATGAAGAACATCCCAGAGGTTTGCCCGCCGTCGAGGTTGAAGGCGGTGACGGCACCGCGCGCCTGCATGCGCTGCGCCAGGAAGAGACAGGTGACGCCCCGGCTGGTCTTGGTGCGGCCCTCCGCGTTGATGGCGATGTAATGCCCCGGCTTGACCATGCCCACGGCGCTGCGCGGCTCCAGGCCGCGGAACTTCTTTTCGATGCGGTCGTCCAGCACCCCGTCCCGCAGCAGGATGGGCCCGAAGGCCATCACGTCCAGAGCGCCGCGATCGAGGTATTCCTGGGCGGACATCTCTCGGGGGTAACGCACCTCCATGCGGCCGTCCGCGTACAGGGACAACTCGTCCAGGGGCGGCTGGCCGACGAGTTTGCCGGCGTTGGTCATGGAGGAGACGATTTTCCCGTCCCGGATGATGACCCCCAGGCGCACCTTGCTACCGATGCGGAAGGTGTAGAAATCCCCGTTGAGCGCCAGCACCGCGCGGTGCTCCCGGGCGATCATCTGCGGATAGTCGTGCCCATAGCGGGGGCGGTCCGGGTTGTCGGAGAACACGCGGAACACCGGCTCGCGGGAGAAGATCTCCGCCTCGTACCAGATGGTGTTCCCCTTTTCCAGCTTGGCCTTCATCCGGTACGCCTCCACGCGCAGGACGGGAGACAGGTAGACCCACACGCCGGCGTCCGGATCCTCGTGGACGAACTCGTCCCCCGGCAGGACGCCCTTTTTGAGGTAGCCCTCCGCATCCGTTTCCGGCAGGTCCCTAAAGTCCGGCGCCCGCTCGATGCCGTCGAAGGGCTTGTCCGGGTTGGCGTAAAAAGGCGCTGCCTCCTCGGACAGCGCACCCGGGACGGCCAGAAGCACAGCCAGAATCAACAGGAGAGCCAGGCAGGTTCTCTTCACCGGATCAACCTCCAATAATGAACGCCCGCGCGCCGGATGCCCACGCGCAGGGGCGGGCGGAGCGCCCCGAGTATAGCGGCGCGAGCAAGCCTTGTAAAGCCGCAGGCTCCCGTCGCCTTGACACTGCATCAGCCTAAACCTATACTTTACGGCGGTATTCAGAAAGGACGCCGCATGAAAAAAACGCGTATCCTCTTGTGCCTGCTGCTAGCCTGCGCCGCGCTGCAGCCCGCGCCAGCCGCCATGGCGGGGGAGGCGGAGGACCTGACCCTCAAATGCGACATCACCGTTTCCTCCAAGCTGTGGACGGCGCCCCGGCTTTCGGACCGCGACTGGAACAGTTACTGGAACGGGGAGGACGACGGAGGGAAATCCATCCGGATTCAAAGCCCCGAACCGATTTACGGCCTGTACCTGTGCTGGATGGAGGAACCGCGCGCCTGGACGCTGGAGACCAAGACCAAGGGCGTCTGGGAGAAAAAGGACATGGAGCCCTATCCCTTCCAGCATCAATACCTGCCGCTGGACGGCGCGCGGGAAATCGTGCTGGGACCCCAGGACGGCAACCGCAAATGGTTTGGCTTCAGCGAGCTGTTCGTCCTGGGCGCGGGCGAGGTGCCCGGCTACGTGCAGCGGTGGAAGGCGCCGGACGGGGAATGCGACCTGATGGTCTTTTTTGCCCACCCGGACGACGAATCGCTGTTTTTCGGCGGCACCATCCCGGATTACGCCGGAGAGCGCGGGCTGGACGTGGTAGCCGCCTGCTTTTCAAACGCCAACCGGACGCGAACCAGCGAGCTGCTCAATTCCCTGTGGACGATGGGCATGACCAACTATCCCGTCTTCGGGCCTTTTCACGACAGCTTCTCCAAACGCCTGGCAACCGCCTACAAGGAATTCAACGAGCAGAAGGTCAAGCGCTACGCGGTGGAGCTGTTCCGGCAGTACCGGCCGCGGGTGGTGGTGACCCACGACCTGAAGGGCGAATACGGCCACGGGATGCACATGATGTGCGCGGACGCCGCCCTGTACGCCTTCGACCTGGCCAATGACGCGAGCAAGTACGACGCGTCGGCGAAAACATACGGCGCCTGGCAGGTCAGCAAGCTGTACCTGCACCTGTACCCGGAAAACGAAATCGAGATGGACTGGGACCGGCCGCTTGACGCCTTCCGGGGCAAGAC
>JAPXQZ010000256.1:0-2815 GCA_033813835.1 Clostridia bacterium
GGTCGTATCTGAGCGAGGAATCGCTCGAACCACTCAACACCCAGGCAGCATGACAAGGCTACCGGAGTCCGAAGTTGCGAACACGATTTGACAGTACCAATCTCCGTCAAATCCAACTAATCCTCCGATAAACTGATTCTGTTTGATGTATATTCCTGCTTGAGCTAGGCCAACGCTAGTTCCTATCGAAAGCCCTTTTGACATAAATGTTTCGTCAGGGACCGCGATAAGCGAGATGACTTTTTTTGCCTGAAAGCCATAGTAAATATTGATTCTGTTATGATCTGTAGTCACTTCCTTGATATTCTGGGGTTTGTGCGATGAATCATCCAACAAAGTCCAGGTATCATCTTCTGAACCATACCTAAGCGTTCCGGCAACAAAACGAAGGCTGTTTTTATCTTGAATCATATTGTGGATTATTCCGGAAACACCCAAGAGAGTACTGATGACTACGAGAATCAGAAGCGTTCGTTCTCTCCGAGACATAGCGCGAACAAACTGCTTGACTGAATTGAGAATGTTTTGCAGCGATCTAGTTATTGAACCAATCATGATGGATTTTTTCCGTCGTCTTCTCATTGCTTCAATCTCGTTCTATTTGAATGATTAGTGCCAAACTCAATCCTATTCTGTCAAATCTATTCATAAAGCGCAAGTTAGAGCTGAGAAATAAATGTTAGATCTCAAACCTCCTGATCTTCATCACCCGCTCGTCCAGGTCAATGCCGATATACCGCTTGGTCACCTCGGCGGATGAATGGTTAAACCAGATCATCAAAAAGGCGATGTCGCCGCTTTGCCGGCAGTAGTGGCAGCCGAAGGTCTTGCGCAGGCTGTGGCAGCCTGGCGGCACATCCATCCGCGCTATCTTTCCCATGTCCTGGATGCCGTTGTCGGTGGTCTTCCGGCTAACCGCCCATGGCATCCCCTCCGCGTCCCGCTGCCGGTTTTTGAAGATAAAGTCCTCGCCCGGCGGGTCTTTGAGGCGATTCCGGCACACCCGGCGCAGTTTGTCCGCCATCGGCGGCCTGTCCGGACAGCCAGGCGCGGCATCCGTCAAATCTTGCAATCCTGTGGGGAAACAGGTATGATTACGCCGCCTGAACGGGGCGTAATACGCATGCCGGAGGACAGCCATGAACAAGAAATACGTGCTGATGAGCGACAGCGACAGCGACCTGCCGCACGAGATCGCCCGGGAGCGCGACATCCCCATCGTCCGCATGCCCTACAACCTCGACGGGGAGGAAAAATACGACGACAACGGCGCGAGCGGGGCGGAGAAGACGCTGTTTGACCGGATGCGCGCGGGCGCCAAGCCCTTCACCTCGCTGCTGCCCACCGCCGCCTACCTGGAATACTTTGAGCCCCATCTCAAGCGCGGCGATTTGCTGTTTCTCGCGTTCTCCTCGCAGATGTCCGCCACCTTCCAGAACGTGCTGGAGGCGCAGAAGGAGCTGTCCAAACGCTATCCGGAGCGCAAGTTCACGGTGGTGGACACGATGTCCATCTCCGCGCCCCAGTCCCTGCTGATCCTGGGCGCCCACGACCTGTACCGCCAGGGGGCGGGCATGGAAGAGGTGGAGCGGTGGGTGACGGACCACCGGCTCAAGGCGCAGGCCTGGTTCACCGTGGGCGACCTGGCCTACCTGCGCCGCGGCGGGCGCATCTCGGCGACCAGCGCCATCATGGGCACGATGCTGGACATCAGGCCCATCCTCACCATCACCCGCGCGGGCAAGCTGGAGGCCCACGCCAAGGTGCAGGGGCGCAAGAAGGCGCTGAAGACCCTGGTGGACCGGACGGAGGAAAACATCGGCGACCCCGCGGGCAAGGCCCTCGTCATCCTGCACGGGGACGTCCGGGACGAGGCTGAAATCTTCAAGACCCAGCTGAAAAACCGCCTGCCGGGCCTGCAGGAAATCCGCATCCAGATGATCGGCCCGGTCATCGGCGCGCACGCCGGTCCGGGCACCCTGGCGTCCTGCTTCATCGGGCGGGAGCGGCCGGTCTGAGCGCCTGGTCCGCGCCTCCCCGAGGGCAGCAGCGCGTCCTGGTCGTGCAGGACGTTTCCGGCGTCGGCCGCTGTTCGGTGACGGCGGTTCTTCCCGTTTTGTCCGTGGGCGGGCTGGCTTGCGCCCTGCTGCCCACGGCGCTGCTCAGCTCGCACACCGGGGGCTTCGGCCCGGTGCACCGGCGCGACCTGGCGGACGACATGGCTCTGACGCTTGCGCGCTGGTTTGACCTGGGGCTGCGCTTCGACGCCGTGTACGTAGGCTATTCGGCGTCCGCCCGGCAGCTCCGCCTGGTCGGGGACGCGCTGCCGCAATTGCTGCTGCCCGAGGGGAAGCTGTTTGTCGACCCGGTCATGGGCGACGCGGGCCGGCGGTATTCCTATTGCGACGAGGCCCTGCTGGCGGGGTTTCTGGCCCTGTGCGGGCAGGCGGACGTGATTTTCCCCAACCGCACGGAAGCCGCCCTGCTGCTGGGCAAGCCGGTCGCGGCGGGCGACGACCCCTTGCCGCCGGACCCCCGTGAACTGACGGGGCTGGGCTGCAAGGCGGCCGTCCTGACCGGCATCGCGGACGGCGCGGGCGGAATCGGCGTGCGCGCGGAGGAAAAAGGCTCGGCGCCGTACGAAACCTTCCGCCCCCGCTACCCGGGCGCCTATCCCGGCACCGGCGACCTGCTGGCCTCCGCGGTCATCGCCGGGGTGATGGCCGGCGCCAGCCTGCCCGCTGCGTGCGAGCTGGCCTGCGATTTCCTGGACGACGCCTTCGGGCACACGGTGCGTTTCAACGGGGAGCCCCGC
>JAPXQZ010000257.1:0-2804 GCA_033813835.1 Clostridia bacterium
AGTTCGCATTTATGTGCTATGATCCCATGGGTTTCGGGAAAGGCGGGAATGGGATGGACGGCGTGCTGTGGAACGCGCAGGTCTGGCTGGACGGACGGTTTGACCGGGGTAGCGTTTTCCTGAGGGGCGGCGCCGTGGAGCGGATTTCGCCACCGGGGCCAAACAGGGAAGCAGGCGCCATCGACTGCAGCGGGTACCACGTTTTTCCGGGTTTCACAGACGCCCACGTGCATCTGAGGGAACCCGGTTTTTCTGAGAAGGAGACGATCGGAAGCGGCACCGCAGCGGCAGCCCGGGGCGGCTTTTCCGCGGTGTGCGCGATGCCCAACCTGCATCCGGTGCCCGACGGCGCGGAAAGCCTGGAGACGGAGCTGGCCCTCATCCGGGACCAGGCGCGCGTATTGGTAAAGCCCTTCGGCGCCCTCACCCGGGGGCAGAAAGGGAAGGAACTGGCGGACCTGGCCGGCATGGCGCCCCGCGCCGCCGGGTTTTCCGACGACGGCTTCGGGGTACAGGACGCGGGGCTGATGCGGGAGGCGATGGCGGAAGCCGCCCGGCTGTCCAGGGTCGTCGCCGCGCACTGCGAGGACGGCCGCTTCCCCGCCGAAGACCCGCAAAGCGAGTGGCGGCAGCTGGCGCGCGACCTGGAGCTGGCCGCGAAGACCGGGGTCAAGTACCACGCCTGCCACCTCTCCTGCGCGCAGAGCGTGGCGCTGGCCCGTTCAGCCAAGCGCGGCGGGCTGGACGTCACCTGCGAGACCGCGCCGCATTACCTGCTGCTGGACGACGGGCAGGTGCGGGACGAAGGGCGGTTTAAGATGAACCCGCCCATCCGTTCCCAGGCGGACAGGGACGCCCTCCGGGAGGGGCTGGCGGACGGCACGGTGGACCTGGTCGCCACCGACCACGCGCCGCACACCGAACAGGAAAAATCCGGGGGCTTCAGGAACGCGAAGAACGGCGTGGTCGGGCTGGAAACCGCCTTTCCCCTGCTGTACCGGCACCTGGTGCAGGGCGGCCTGCTGCCGCTGGCCCGGCTGGTCAACGCGATGGCCGGCGCGCCCAACCGGCGCTTCGGAATCCCGGGCGGGTTGGCGGCAGGCCAACCCGCCAGCCTGTCCGTCTGGGACCTGGCGGCGCGGGACACGGTGGACCCCGCCCGGTTTCTGTCCAGGGGGCGCAGCACGCCGTTTGAGGGCTGGCAGACGGAAGGGCGCTGCCTGCTGACGCTGTCGCTGGGCCGGATTGCCTACCGGGAGGGGATATGAGGCAGGGGCTGTTTACCGTGCTGTCCAACCGCCCGCTCGCCCGGGATACGTACGAGATGCGCCTGTCGGGCGACGCCGGCGCGATGGCGGCGGCGGGGCAGTTCGCCAACGTGAAGGTGGGCAACGCCTACCTGCGCCGGCCGCTGTCCCCGGCGGACTGGGCGGAGGACTGGCTCCTCCTGGTCTACAAGGCCGTGGGGCCGGGCACCGCCTGGCTCGCGCAGCGGGGCAAAGGCGAAGCGCTGGATCTGCTGACCGGCCTGGGGCGCGGCTTTGACCCGCACGCCGCCGGGGAGCGCCCCCTGCTGGTGGGCGGCGGCGCGGGGCTGCCCCCGCTGTACCGGCTGGCAAAGGAGCTGACGGCGCTTGGGAAAAAGCCGCGGCTGGTGATGGGCTTTGCCACCCGTGAAGACGTGTTCTACCGGGAGGAGTTCGCGGAGCTGCTGCCGGTCACGGTCTGCACCGAGGACGGGGGCGAAGGCCTCCATGGCCGGGTGACGGACGACCCTGTCCGCGAGGAGGACACCGGGCTTTTCGCCTGCGGCCCCCTGCCCATGCTCAGGGCGCTGTCCGCCCTGCCGCTCCCGGGGCAGATGAGCCTGGAGGAGCGCATGGCCTGCGGTTTCGGCGCCTGCATGGGCTGCACCATCATGACCCGCTCCGGCCCCCGAAGGGTGTGCGCGGAGGGGCCGGTTTTCCCCAAGGAGGAACTGCTGTGGTAGACACTGCCGTCACCCTGTGCGGCGTTCCAATGGATAACCCCGTCATGGGCGCCAGCGGCTGCTTCGGCTACGGGGCGGAGATGGCGAAGCTGTACGACATCAACCGCCTGGGCTCCTTCAGCTTCAAGGGCACGACGCTGCACCCGCGCGCAGGCAACCCCGTCCCCCGGGTCGCCGAGACGGCCTGCGGCATGCTCAACGCCATTGGCCTGCAAAACCCGGGCGTGCACGCGGTCATCGCGGAGGAGCTGCCGCGGATGAAGACCTTCTTTTACAAGCCGGTCATGGCCAACGTGTCCGGCTTTTCGCTGCAGGAATACGTGGAGACCTGCCGGCTGTTGGACGCGCAGGAGCAGGTGGGGTGGCTGGAGGTCAACGTGTCCTGCCCCAACGTGGAGCTGGGCGGGATGACCTTCGGCACGCAGCCCGCGCTGGCCGCCCGGGTGACGGCGGCGGTGAAGGCCGTGTGCAAAAAGCCCGTCCTCATCAAGCTGTCCCCCAACGTGACGGACATCGCCGCCATCGCCCGTGCCTGCGAGGACGCGGGGGCGGACGGGCTGAGCCTGGTGAACACCTTTGTCGGCCTGCGCATCGACCTGAAGACCCGGCGGCCCGTCCTGGCCAACACCACCGGGGGGCTGAGCGGGCCGGCCATCTTCCCCCTGGCGCTGCACCTGGTCAACAAGGCGCACCATGCCGTCCGCATCCCCGTGGTGGGGATGGGCGGGGTGCAAAGCGCGCGGGACGTGCTGGAGATGATGCTGGCCGGGGCTACGGCCGTGCAGGTGGGCGCCGCCAGTTTGGTAGAGCCCTA
>JAPXQZ010000258.1:0-2789 GCA_033813835.1 Clostridia bacterium
CCGCGCGTAGGGGCGGATCCGGACGTACAGGATGGTTCCGGGCGCCAGCGTCAGCAGATAACTGGTGGCGGAAGTCGTGCGCCAGGGAACGTAGGGCCCCGCGGCCGCGGCCGCCTTGTAGATTGCGTAGCCGGTCGCGCCGGGCGCCCTTGCGTAGGAAAGCAGGGTCGTCCGCGCCGTGGTCCTGACGGCGCCGGTTACGCGGGTGCCCGCCACCGGCACGCCCGCGTAAGCCGCCGAAAACATCCCGGACGGCGTCTTGACGCCGTCCACGAGGTCGTAGGTGCGCAGCTTGTAATAATAGCGCGCGCCCGGCGTCAGGCAGGTGTTGGTATAGGCGGTCGCCGTGGTGGAGAAGACGAGGCGGTAGGTTCCCAGCCTGCTGTCGCTCCGCCACGCTTCGTACCCGGCCGCGCCCGCCACCCGGTTCCAGGTGAGGCGGAGACTGGTGCCGGTGACCGCCGTGATGCCGGTCACGGCCGGGGCGGGACGCAGGTTGGGCGCCGGCGTCGCGGTGGGCGCTGGTGTCGCGGTGGGCGCGGGCGTGCCGGTCGGCGCGGGGGTCTGGGTGGCCGGGACCGCGATCGTAAAGTACAGGGTCTGGCTGACGCGGGAAAGCTGGTAGTCGCTGACGGTGACGGCCACGCTGCCGCTCTGCCCGGACGGGATCGTACGGGTCTCAGACGCGGCCTGCTGGTTGCTCTCCCAGGGCAGCTCGGTGTCCACCCCATTGTCGCGGATCGTCCAGACGAACGTATAGGTATAGGGCGCCGTGCCGCCCGCCGCGAGGGCGGAGGCGGTCAGGGAGCCGCCTGGGGCAACGGTCGCAGCGCTGATGGAAAACTCCGCGCGGAGCGGTTCCTGCCCCCGCGCGGCGGGCAGGAGCTGCGGCAACAGGAAAACAGCCAGCGCCAGCGCCGCGGACAAGCGTTTTCCCATCTGCACCGCCCTGCCGGGATTTCTCCGCAGGCCGGCGGCCAAAGCCCGTTTGTTTTTCATTAAATCCTTCCGGAGAAGCTGGATGGAAATCAGCCGCATTGTACCAAGGCCGCCCGTCGGGGTCAACGGGCCGCATTGAAGTCCGGTTCTCCGGCAACTGGAGGTTCCCGCGGACGCAGCGGGCGCGCTTGCAGGTCCCCCGCGTTTGACAGCAGGCCGCGCCGGGCATATACTTACATCAGCCCGCAAGGGATTGCGAAACGGCACAGCTGTATATTGACAGGAGGAAACCCGCATGAAAAAACTCGGAACCCTGCTTCTGACCCTGCTGGTGGTGTTCACCGCATCCTCCGCCCTCGCGGCGGGCTCGCTGGTGGTGTATTCCCCGCATGACGCGGATCCGCTGCAGGCCGGGCTGGCCCTCTTCCAGGCGGCCTATCCGGACATCAAGGTGGAGTACATCGCCGCCGGCACGGGCGAACTGCTTCAGCGCGTCGCCGCCGAAAGCGAAAACCCGCTGGCCGACGTCCTCTGGGGCGGCGGCGCCGACTCCCTGGCGGCGTTCAAGCCCTACTTCCAGCCCTACGTCAGCGCCAACGACGCGGTCATCGGCGACAACTTCAAGGACGCGGAGGACCTGTGGATCGGCGAGTCGCCGCTGCCGATGGTGCTCTTCTACAACAAGAAGATGGTGACCGACGAGGAAGCCCCCAAGACCTGGGAAGACCTGCTCAACCCGAAATGGAAGGGCAAGATCGCCTTCGCCTCCCCGGCCAAGTCCGGCTCGGCCTATACCCAGCTGTGTACGATGATCCTGGCCGCGGGCGGCCCGGAGGGCGGCGGCTGGGACTTCGTCGAGAAGTTCTACCGGAACCTCGACGGCAAGGTGCAGGACAGCTCGGGCAACTGCCATAAGCTGGTGGCCTCCGGCGAGTACGCGATCGGGGTGACGATTGAGAAATCCGCCGTGCTCTACGCCGACAACCCGGACGTGGCCTTCGTTTACCCCGCGCAGGACAGCGCGGTGCCCGACGGCGTCGCCATCATCAAGAACTGCCCCAACCCGGACAACGCCAAGCTGTTCGTTGACTTCGTGACGGGCCTTGAGTGCCAGAAGGCGCAGAACGTCGACTGGAAGCGCCGCCCGGTGCGCAGCGACCTGGAGCCCCAGGGCCTGGTGTCGCTGTCGGAGATCGACCTGCTGGACTACGACTTCGACTGGGCCGCCACCCAGAAGGAAGCCATCATCGAGAAGTGGCAGGAAATCATCGTCAACAACTGATTCCAAACCACGGGGCGGGGGGAGCCGGGCGGGCGCCCGCTCCCCCTCCTTTTCCCGGAAGGAGACGGCCATGGAATCCCACGACGTCATCATCAGGGACGCGGTCAAGACCTACGGCGACTTCAGGGCGGTGGCCGGCATCTCGCTGGATATCCGCAAGGGGGAGTTCTTTACCCTCCTGGGGCCTTCCGGCTGCGGAAAAACGACGCTGCTGCGAATGATCGCGGGCTTCAACACCATTGACGAAGGCACCATCTCCTTTGGCGGGCGGGTCATCAACGACGTGCCCGCCCACCGGCGCGGCATCGGCATGGTGTTCCAGAACTACGCGATTTTCCCGCACCTGACGGTTGCGGACAACGTGGCCTACGGCCTGAAAGCCCGCAAGGTGCCGGCGCGGGACATCGCCCCCCGGGTGCAAAAGGCGCTGGAGATGGTGCAGATCGACCAGCTGGCCGGCCGGCGGCCCAACGAGCTCTCCGGCGGGCAGCAGCAGCGCGTCGCCCTGGCGCGGGCCTTTGTCATCGAGCCCAGCGTGCTGCTGATGGACGAGCCGCTGTCCAACCTG
>JAPXQZ010000259.1:0-2788 GCA_033813835.1 Clostridia bacterium
AGCCCTGACCTTGCCGGTGGAGGGCAGGTGGGGACCGGCGCACAGATCCACGAAGTCGCCCTGCCGGTAAAAGGACAGTTCCTCATCCTCCGGCAGGTCGTTGATGAGCTCTACCTTGTACGGCTCGCCCCGCTGTTCCATCAGCGCGATGGCTTCCGCCCGGGGCAGGGTGAAGCGCTCCTCCCGGTCGTTCTTCTTGATGATGCGCGCCATCTCCTTCTCAATCCGGGCCAGGTCCTCCGGCGTGAAGGGCTCGTCCATGTCAAAGTCGTAATAGAACCCGTTTTCAATGGACGGCCCGATGGCCAGCTTGGCCTGGGGGAAAAGGTTCTTGACCGCGCTGGCCATTATGTGGCTGGCGGTATGCCGCAGCAAGTGCCGCGCCTCCTCGTCCTCAAATCCGACGGGAACCAGTTCGCCCCCCTTTGAAATCGGTGCCATCAGTTCGACCAGTTCTCCATCGAGCCGGGCGGCGATGGCGGTTTTGCGCGCGTCGGGGTCCAGTTCCTTCAATACGTCCAGCGCGCTGACACCCTCGTCGAACGCCTTGCTGTTGCCTTTGACCGCGATGTCCATATTGTTTCCTCCCGCGTGTAATAAAAGAAAACACCCCTCCTCTTCGGGACGGATGTGTCGCTCCGTGGTTCCACCCGCGTTGCCCCGGAAAACCCGGAACCGCTCTATGGCGCTGTATCGCGCGCCGCGCGCTGCCGTCGGGGGGTGGTGCCGATCCGGTTCCCGGTCCCAAGCGCGCTTTCAGCCGGGGCGCGCTCTCTCTTCGGGCGGTAGCCAGCGGATGGTTCCCCGTCATCCGGCGCGCACAGTATACCCTCGCCAGGCGGGGGCGTCAACAGGGAGATGTGTTCTTGCCTGCTAACGGCGGCCGGGCAGGCACGCGCAACCGGCCGGTGAAACGATGCTTTTGCTTTTCAGTGCCTGGAAAGCGTGTTATAATCATTCAATACGGAAGGAGGACGGCGGATGCGCAGCATGACCGGCTTTGGGCGGGGGCAGTCCAACAGGGAAGGCCTCGGCCTCACGGTGGAAGTCAAAACGGTCAATCACCGCTACCTGGATCTTTCCGTACGGCTTCCCAAAGCCCTGTCATCCCTGGAGGTGACGCTGCGCAAGCGCCTGGCGGAGCGTTTCGTCCGGGGGCGGATTGAGGCCTGTCTTTACCCAGGACGTCAACGGCGCGCAGGCGGCGCTGGTCAGCGCCAACCTGCCCCTCGCGCACGAGTACGCGCAGGCGGCGGCCCAGGTTGCCCAGGCGGCGGGTGTCAAGGGCGCTCTGAAGCTCAGTGCCCTGATTGGTTTGCCGGAGGTACTGACCCTGGTGCCCCTGGCGCCGGAAGCGGAAACCCTGCTGGATGCCGCGCTGGAGGCGCTGGATACCGCCTGCGGGGCTGTAGACGCGGACCGTCTGCGGGAAGGGGAGCAGTTGCGCCTGTTCTTCCGGGAGCGTCTGGATATCTTGGAGGAAGCGGCCGACCAGTTGGCGCAGCGCGCCGCGGAGCAGCCTGCCCTGATCCGGGAGAAGCTGAAAAAACGGCTGGCAGCCCTGCCCGACGTGCAGGCGGATCCGCAGCGCCTGACCCAGGAAGTCGCCCTGTTCGCGGACCGATGCGATATCACCGAGGAAGTTAGCAGGCTGAAAGCCCACTGCGCGCACATGCGCAATCTGGCGGACAGCGCCGGGCCCGCCGGGCGGGAGATGGATTTTTTGGCACAGGAGATGAATCGGGAAGCCAACACCATCTGCTCCAAATCCGCAGACCTGGACGTGACGCGGCTTGGCCTGGTCTGCAAAGGCGAGGCGGATAAGATCCGCGAGCAGATTCAAAACGTGGAGCGAGGGGATGAAGGAACAAAGCCTACGCCGCAGGACCGCGGCCCATCGATGCGATGTCGAGCAGCCCGGGCGCAAGGGGATGCTCATCATCATTTCCGGCCCCTCCGGCACGGGCAAAGGAACGCTGTGCGAGCGCCTACTGGCCCAGGACAAACAGATCGTCTTCTCCGTCAGCGCGACCACGCGCCAGATGCGGGAGAACGAAACGGACGGCGTCCACTACCGCTTCATTTCAGACGAGGAGTTCGACAGGCTGATCCAGGACAACGCGATGCTGGAGTACGCGTGCGTCCACGGCCACCGTTACGGCACACCCCGCCAGCCGGTGGAGGATGCCCTGGAGAAAGGCTTTGACGTGTTGCTGGACGTGGATTCCCAAGGCGCCATCAACGTGATGCGGCAGATGGAAAACTGCGTGTCCATCTTCATTCTCCCGCCTTCTTTCGCTTCCCTGCACCAGCGGCTGCATACCCGCAATACCGACGACGAAACCGAAATCAGGAAGCGGCTGGAAAACGCCCGCGCAGAAATCACCCGCTACGTCAATTACCAGTATGCCCTGGTCAACGACGACCTGGACGCGGCCTATGCCCGGCTGTGCTGCATCATCAGCGCGGAACGGATGCGGACCAGCCGCTGCCACCCCTATATTCCCGAAGTATGAACCCGGAGGTTTGACATCATGGCCATCAACGAGCCCGGCATCCAGGCACTCAGCAGCAAGGCGGACAGAGCCTACACCCTGGTCGAAATGGTCGCCAAGCGCGCCCGCCAGCTGGTGGATGGCGCCCAGCCGCTCATCGAGGGGGAAGACAAGAAGCCCCTGGCCATCGCGATTGAGGAAATCCAGCATAGCCTGATTACTTTCCACCGCAACCTGGAGGACGAGGAGTAGGTATGGACGGCGGCGGAAGGACAGTCGTCCTGGGCGTCACC
>JAPXQZ010000260.1:0-2787 GCA_033813835.1 Clostridia bacterium
CCCTCATCCCCCGGCCTTCCTTGCGGGCAGGAGGACCACCTCGGGCGCTGTGAACGTAGGGGTCTTCCGGAACTGCGCTTCCCCATACAGGAAGGCCATAATCCCATAGGCGAGCAGCAGCAGGATGAAAACAATCACCGCGGCGCGCGCCCAGGGACCAAAGGCTTGCTGCAACCCGTTGTTCTCTCTTTTCATCGTTTTCTTCTGTGGCTCAACCCATCGCCTGCGGGAAAACGCCGCGCGCCGTGCCGGGTTTCAAGGCGGCTTCCTGCCGCAGGAAGGCCGGCGCGCCCAGGATGCCCTGCGCCATCAACAGGCCTAGGCAGGTTTTTGCGTCCTCGATTTCGCCGTGCATGACCATTTGCACCGCTTCTGCCAGCGGCAGCCGCACCAGGCGCAGGAATTCGTCCGGGTCGGTGTGCACGGCAGCCTGGCTCAATTCCGTCGCCAGAAACAGGGCGATGCGCTCGGTGCAATAGCCGGGCGTGGTGACCACGTGCGCCATCTTCTGCCATTTGGCGGCCCTCAGCCCCGTCTCTTCCTCCAGCTCCCGCTGCGCGCAAGCAAAGGGGTCTTCCTCCCTGAAGTCGAGCTTGCCCGCGGGAATTTCAAGCGTCACCCGGTCAATCGCTACGCGGTGCTGGCGTACCAGGGTCACCGTTCCCCGGGTGTCCACCGGCACCACCGCTGCCGCGCCGTTATGAAGCACGATCTCCCGTCCGGCTGTCCGCCCGTCCGGCAGGGTTACCTGCCAGGTCTCCACCTCCAGCACTTTTCCCTTGAAGATCGGTGTCGAGGAAACGACGGTTTCCCGGATTTCCGTGTCCTGTTTCATGCGCTTCCCGCCTTTCGGCCTTCAGTATACCTTTCGGAGGCTGCCCGCCGCAAGCACCGTCCGGGGCGCCCCTGCGTTGAAAGGGGGCGGGCCTTTCGGCGCCGCCCCCTGGGGTTGGCAAGGAGTTTATGGGTTCACGGGTGAAGGCTCGGGCATGGCTTCCTCAGATTCTTCTTCTGCCTCGGCGCCTTCCGACTCTGTAGACTCAACCTCCGGCTCCGATATGCTGGGCTGCGCGCCGCCCTGCAGCAGCTGCAGCAGCGCGGGGCCTTCTTCCGGCAGCACCGTGTTCAGGTTGGAAAGCAGCGCGGGAATCGCCTTCTGCAGGCTGGCTTCCAACAGGGCGTTGGTCTCCTCCGGCTGCTCGCCCTCCTTCAGCGTCACGACGGCCGCGCCGTCTGTCAGGGGTGCCACAGGGGCCTCTTCCGTCGGCGCGGTATGGATGGAGACGGTCACCAGCGGCTCCGGGAATCCCATGAACAGGCTCAGCACACTGCTGCCCACCCGGGTTTCCAGGTTGTTGCTGCCTTCGATGCTTAGGCCTGCCTTGAGCCCGGAGGTATGCAGGTTCAGCGAAAAATGATTGCTCATGGCGGGGCCTTCCGCTCCGCCTTGTACATCAAAGGTTACCAGCGTATCGGTGTAGTTCTGGCCGCCGGTGATTTCGCCTTCCAGGGCGACCCAGTCAATGGGTGCCGGCGGGGTGGTGGTTTCACCCGTGAAAGCGGTCTGGGCTTTGATGATGATGCGGCCTTTGGTCTGGTGCTGCTGCTCGGCGCCGGAGTACAACAGGTCCAGCTTTACGCCCTGCGGAGTTCCGCCCGGCGTGGCGGCGTCGATGTAAATCTCACTTCCGTCGCTCTCGTATACCCAGCCGGTCAGCAGGGTCTGGTCAGGTTCGGCCAGACCCTGCTTGGCCATATTCTCCAGCTCCTGTCCCAGGTCCTGGAGTACCTCGGCGCCTTCGGACTCGGGCAGATCGTTCTGCAGCTGGGAGATGAACTGCTTGAGGTTCTCGTCCTGCTTATAGACGTCGGCGATTTTCTGCATCAGCCCCGCGATGGCGTGGGTGGTCAGCGCGGCCTGGGTTCTTTTGGTGAAGGTGCCGTAGCCCTCGATGGTGAAGGTGCCTTCTTCCTTGGGCAGGCTCGGCAGCAGGGAGTTGAAGTATTCGGTCGCCGCGCTCAAGTAGGGCTGGGCAAGCTGCTGCATCTGCTCCGGCGAGAACTGCGCCTTGCTGACGGAACCGAGCACACCCTCCAGCATCGCCGGGTCAGCGCTCAGCGCGATGCCCGGCAGCAGGTTGGTGGTCAGATGGTTGTCAAAGTTTTCGGCATTATAGGCGACCTGGAAGTCAATCAGGCTGCCCTTGTCGGTACCCAGGGTGCCCGATGCGCCGCCTTTGCCGCTGACGAAGCGCAGCTTCAGCTTGTTCACGGCGTTGATGACGGTCGTGAACTGGGTGGCGGTGACCTCATCCATCGGCTCCCCGGCCACCATGCCGATGATGCCGGCCAGCTGCGGATGCAGTTTGATTTCCGCCTCGACCTGCGTATTCCCGTCATATTTCAGGTATTCTGCCAGTTTGACGCCGACGGCGGGCGCTTCTGCCAACGCGGACAGCAGGCCCAACCCCAGCGTCAGCGCCAGGACCAGGGGAAGGACGCGCCTAGTGAGTTTTTTCATGGATACCTCCTGTTTAGTCGTAAATCAAAGGATTGAGATTATGCGTCTAATATACCACGAAGAGCGGACGGTAAACGCGGGCTCGAAGCCAATCCAGCGGGCGGGGGCCCGGCGCCTGTGCTCATGCGTCCATCAGCCGCCTTAACCCTTCCAGAAACGGCGGCTTTACGACCCCGCGTTCCGTTACGATCGCGCTGACGAGACTGTATTCTGTAACGTCGAACGCCGGGTTGTACACCCCGATGCCTTCGGGCGCCATTCGCTCC
>JAPXQZ010000261.1:0-2769 GCA_033813835.1 Clostridia bacterium
GTAGTTTTTAACGCTTACTTGACCCTGTTGAAAACGCTATCGACGCCCTCGCTGGACATTGTCAGCCTGTCGCCTTCGATTTTCCAGGTGCCCTGAAACGACGTTGCTTCGCCGGCCAGCGAGGTGGTCATGGTGAACTTGTCGCCGTCCGTCATGTAGGTCACTTCCGGTGCCTCGGCGCTGCCAGCGGCCTTGATCTGCTCCTCTGTCATCCCGCTGGCCTTCAGCTGCTCGGCCCGGTAATCAGCCAGGGACTTGCCGTCGTAGGTGATCATCATCTTGCCGTCCTTGGTGAACTCGACGACCATCTTTTCCGGCTCCATGCCCAGGAAGCCCTCGGACTGGCCGGCGGCAGGCTTCCACTTGCCCTCCAGGGTTGCCTTGGCGCCGCATGCGGCCAGGGCCAGCGCAACGACAACGAGGGTCAGGACGAGGATGGATTTTTTGGTTTTCACAGAGGTCTCCTTTCAGACGCCGGCCGTCAGTCAGCCGGATTCGTACGCTGATATTTTATCATAGTATCGTATTGTTTGGCTTGTATATTCTGGTAGGAACCCTGCCGGGCGGAGATCGGCGGGTCAGTTCTCGCCCGCGTCTTCCGCCGGCGGGTAAATCAGCGCCCAGGCCGCCAGTTCGCTCAGCGCGGGGTGGATGGTCATCGCGCGCTCCACCGGCAGCCAGGTGCCGGGCGTCTCCGCCTGCTCCTCCCCGCCCGCGTTCATCAGGAAAGCGTAGGGCTGTACCAGGGCCGCCGCCTGGGGGCCGACGATGTGCGCGCCCAGGATGCGCTTTTGGTCGTCGCTGATGATCTTGGCGAAGCCGTCGTCTTCCCGCCGCCTGGAATAGCCCATCGCGATGCCGGCGACGATGCTGGAGTAGCGGTTGTAGTGCACGCGGACGCGTTGCCCGAAGGCGGCGCGCGCCTCCTCCTCGCTCATGCCGACCGCGGCCGCTTGGGGGTGGGTGAACACGGCCTGGGGCACGCTGGCGTAGGACGCCCGGCGCAGCCCGGTGCCGTACAGGACGTCGCCCAGCACCTCCGCCTCGTAATTGGCCTTGTGCCGCAGGGGGAATTTTCCGTTGATGTCGCCCAGCGCCCAGATATGGGGCGCGCTGGTCGAAAGCCGGCTGTCGGTTTCGATATAGCCCGCCTTGTCGGTGCGAACCCCCGCCGCCTCCAGGCCCAGCGCGTCGGTCAGGGGGACGATGCCCGGCGCCAGGAACAACTCCTGGGCGGTGTGGGAATAGGTCTCCCCGGTCCGGTTGTCCGTAAAGTCCACCGTCACCTGTCCCTTTTCCCGCCGTACCGCCTGCGCGCCGGCGAAGTACACCACCTTCACGCCCGCCGCCTCCAGTTCCCGGCTGACGAAATTGGAGATTTCGCGGTCGAACTCCCGCAGGATGGTCTCGCTGCGCACGGCCAGGGTCACCTTCGTCCCGAAGGCGGAAAAGATGTGCGCGAACTCGCAGGCGGTGGAACCGCCCCCGATGATGATCAGGCTTTCATAGGGTTTTTCCGGGAATTTCTCGGCGAAAAAGGACTCGCTGGTCACGTAGCCCGCCTCCTCGAGCCCCTTTATGAGGGGGACGCGCGTGCGCGCGCCGGCGGCGATCAGGATGTCCGTGGCGCCCAGGCGCTCTTCCCGGCCGTTCTTCAAATGGACCTGCAGGGTGCGCTTGTCCAGGAAGCGGGCTTCTCCCTTGAACAGCGTGACCCCGGGCGTCTTCCCCAGGTCCTCTTCCAGCTGCTGGTTCACGTCGATCTGCCGCCGCATACGCCGGGTAATCTTGGCCCAGTCCACCACGGGCTCCGGGTAGGTCACCCCGACGCGCTCCCCCCGCTGCGCCTCGCGGATGAGGTCGGCGGGGTAGACCAGCATCTTCGAGGGGATGCAGCCGCGGTTTAAGCAGGTGCCGCCGAAAGCGCCCTTCTCGACGACCGCGACCGTTTTTCCTTTTTTCAGGGCCGCTTCCATCACGATAAGCCCGGCTCCCGAGCCGATGACCGCCAGATCGAATTGCCGCATGCTTCCGTTTCCTCCAGGTTTCAGGGTGTTCATCCCGGCTATTTTACCCGTCCGCGCTCAACCGCCCAGGTCCAGAAAGGCGTCCCGCGCGCTTCTTCGCAGGTGGTTGTACACGAGCGCGGAAAGCCCCAGATACAGCAGCCCCGTGAACAGCAGGAATACCCGCGGATGCACGGCGTCCCGCAGCAGGAAAGCGTAGGCGGCGGCGGGCAGGGCGACGGCCAGAAAGGCGGACGCCATGGTCAGGATTACGCTGAGGCCCTGCTTGATGGGCTGTACCAGGCTGCGCCAGTCCAGCCGGGGGAAGCGCAGGTTGAAGGCCAGGCCCAAAAGGGCGGTCAGCACGCACAGAAGCGCCGGCAGCAAAAAGACCAGCGCCGCGTCCGGAACGGACAGCCCCAGCGCGAAGGCCGTCAGCACGGCGCCCAGCAGGATGAAGGGCAGGCTGACCAGAACGTGCGCCGCGGCCTTCACCCGCAGGGCGTCCAGGGGCTCTATGGGCACCGTCCGCAGAATCCACAGGCTCTTCCCCTCCAGGGACACCGAGGGCGCCGTGATGGTCACCAAGCTGGCCATCAGGCACAGGACGCCCGCGGCCATGGCGCCCGCCATCCCTTCCCCGGCGGGCAGCGCCGCCGTCAGCCCGGACCTCGTCCCCGGGTCCAGCAGCAGGACGAGGGGCAGCGCCGGCATGAACAGCAGCCCGATTCCGCTGTTGAGCATGTATTCGGGCGCGGACACG
>JAPXQZ010000262.1:0-2767 GCA_033813835.1 Clostridia bacterium
ATGTAGTGCTTTTTACTGACCGGGTCGATGCCGTCCGGAGAAAAGATGGCATTCTCAAATCCCTGCACCAGTTCGTATACGTAGTCCACCTGCCGCGGACCGGCGTGGGCTGGTTCCTTGATGATGACGCACTGGCCCCTGGTTGTTACGACACCGCTGGGCTCCAGCAAGTACCGATCCTGATATTCCAGCTCCAGCAGATACCCGCCGCTGACGTCCGCGGGCTCGTTGGGAATCATCCGGCCTTTTCCGCTGCCCTTTCCGTACTGTTTCCTAAAGGCGCGATAGTCGGAAAGCTCTTCTGCGTTCAGCTTTTCCGTTGCCTTCTCTAGGTCTCTAATCTCCACACGGCTGTCGCCGATCTGAATCTTTTCGCACAGCAGGTAGGAGCCGCGGTACTCATTGTTCAGGTACAAATCCACAGCCTGCGTTTTTGAAGTGAACGCCAGGCCGGCCGCGTCCGCGAGCGCCAGGGAGATCTTGTTGCGCAGAAGGGAGTTGTCATAATGGTTGGCCAACAGGATCCAGGTCTTGGCCTTCCCCAGGCCGCACAGGTCCGTCGGAACGGCCAGTTTGATCTGATAGGGCTTTTTGACCTGGCTGAAGGTCCAGTTCCCTCTCCCCTTGATCTGGGTGAGCCGGCCGTTGTATAAAACGCTGCCGTCCGCGGCGACCATCAGCATGCTTCCCGGCTCTTCCTGGTCCTTCCGGTGGTGAATGCTGTCCAGGGAACCGGAGGAGGTATTGATGAAGACTGCCGGCAGGTTTTCAGACTGCATGACGTGTAGAGTGAACTTGCCGTGGTCTGTTGCCAGACGCACGGATTCCCCGACGGACGGCAGCGCTGCGGCTGCCCCTGAACTGACCGGTTTCCCGTCAATCAGCAGCTTTTTTGTCCCCTTGAAATGAAGCGTCAGGGCGGAAAGGTCCGCGTTGGCGGGCAGGAAAAGATAATAGGTTCCACGGCGCTCGCTCCGCCAGGCGTCGACCGTGTTGAGTTCCTTTGCGCCCTGGCAATCGGCGGGCGTTTTCATCACAGGGAAGACCGCCCACATTTCAAATTCCTCCGCCGCCCCGGTGCCAAGGCAGATTATCAGCATCGCGAGCGCGAGGAGCACGGGCATGGAACGCCGGAAGAGAGACGGCGCGTGCATGAAACCTCCTGGAGCATTTATCAGCCCTTTGAAGGGATTTGGCGCATAAGAGCAGTATAATGCACACAGAGCCGGCAGGCAACCACCCGGATTCAGGGATTGCTGCGCCGCATCGACCGGAGCACCAGTCAGCGGGGTCCTTTTGCGGGTTGAACCACGGTGCCTGGAGTGTGCCGGCATTTCCCTGATTTAATCTTTCAAAGCGTTGACAAGACCACTGGATTTCCTGTAATATGTTAAAGTTGCCTGTCGTATGGCAGCCAATGACCGTACCGCGGAAAGCCGCGGCGGGAATTGACAGCGAAGACTATATATTCCCGGGGGTTGCGGGAATGTTATAGGAGGAGGCCCCTTATACGGGCTCCGATCAAGAATCAGGAGGTGCTCCATTTGCCCACGATCAATCAGTTGATCCGAAAGGGACGGAAAAAGATCGTCCTGAAGTCCGACGCGCCCATCCTGCAGGGTTGCCCACAGAAACGCGGCGTCTGTCTGTCCGTGAAGACGACGACGCCCAAGAAGCCCAATTCCGCGCTTCGCAAGATCGCGAGAATCCGGCTGACCAACCAGATTGAAGGCACGTGCTATATTCCCGGCATCGGCCACAACCTGCAGGAGCACAGCGTGGTGCTTATCCGCGGCGGGCGCGTGCGCGACCTGCCCGGCGTGCGCTACCACATCATCCGCGGCGCGCTGGATACCGCCGGCGTTGCCAAGCGCAACCAGGGACGTTCGCTCTACGGCGCCAAGCGCCCGAAGAAATAACCAAAGCCGCCCGGCAGGCAGGCCTGCCGCCAGGCGCCTGTTCCGCATCAGCCGCGGACGCGCGCGGCGGCCCGGATTGCCCCTTAGGCCAACGGCGTGCGCTGCGCGCCGCCGGACAAACAGGCGATAGACTAGAGGAGGAAACTTATGCCCCGTCGCGGATTTATCCCCAAGCGCGAAGTGCTGCCCGACCCGATTTACGGGACGGTGACGGTCACTAAGCTCATCAACCAGATGATGCTGGACGGCAAGCGCGGCGTCGCGCAGAACGTCTGCTATTCGGCGTTCAACATGGTCAAGGAAAAGACCGGCAAGGAAGCTGGCGACGTTTTCCAGGACGCGTTGAACAACATTCTGCCGCAATTGGAGGTCAAAGCCCGCCGCGTCGGCGGCGCGACCTACCAGGTGCCCATCGAGATCCGCCCCGAGCGCCGGCAGACCCTGGCGCTGCGCTGGCTGGTGGAGTTCAGCCGCAAACGCGGCGAGCGCACCATGGCTGAGCGCCTGGCGGCTGAACTGATGGACGCCGCCAACAATACCGGCAACGCGGTGAAACGCAAGGAAGAGATGCACCGCATGGCGGAAGCCAACAAGGCCTTCGCCCACTACCGGTGGTAAGAAAGCGTTTCCCCGCTGTTGAGGAGTAAGGACTGTCCATGCTAAGAGACCACCCCCTGGAGAGAGTTCGGAACATCGGCATCATGGCGCACATCGACGCCGGGAAGACGACGACGACTGAACGCATCCTGTTCTACACCGGCCGCGTCCACCGCATGGGGGAAACCCATGAGGGCGGCGCGACCATGGACTGGATGGACCAGGAAAAGGAACGCGGCATCACCATCACC
>JAPXQZ010000263.1:0-2741 GCA_033813835.1 Clostridia bacterium
GAGAGATCATGGACGTGGCGGTCCCGGAGCAGGAATAGCGCGAAGAACAGGTGGCAGGCATACCGAAGCCGGCGCGGGAAACCGCGGCGGCTTTACAATCGCACCTGATGGCGGTATCCTTTCTGGACAGCGATTTGGGAAAGGATGGCGTGGATGCAGCAGTTCCCCTGGCAGGATTCCTCGATGAACCCGCCCGACCCTGATGGCTTTTTTACCCCGGCGCACCCGCAGCGCGGTCCGGGGCCGGCCGTTCCCCCATCCAACGCCCCGCCTCCCTACGCCGGCGGCGTCCACGCAACACCGGGGCCCCCGCCCCTGGACCCGGGGGAGGAGCCGCCGGACGACCGGATGGTTTACCGCGCGCCGCCCAAACGGCGCAGCGCGCTGACCTATCTGTACCTGGGCCTGGCCGCGCTGATCATTGTTCTGGCGGCGACAGCCGCCAGCCAGTTTTTTGGCAGGAAAGAACAGCGGACGGCCGTGGTCACCATCTCTGAGCAGGGTTCCACCTTCTCCGGGCAGGCGCTGGTCGTGCGCAATGAGTCCGTCTTCCAGCAGGAAAACGTGTCAGACGTGCGCTATACCGCGGAAGAAGGTTCCGCCGTCAGCCGGGGTGACCCGATCTGCACCGTGTTCTCCACCGGATTCTCCGCCAGGGAGCTGGAGCGGCTGCAGAGTTACCGTACGCAGATCAAAGACTACCATAAGGTTCTGCTGGCTGCTTCCACCACCCAGGACAACCAGCTGGCGCGGCTGGACAGCGCCGTTATCCAACGGGCGGCTGAGACCCAGGCGCTGGTGCGGGGCGCGAAGGGCAACCTGCTCAACCAGGAGCAGCTGCTCAAGGAGGCCATCGTCGCGCGTCACGCCTACCTGAAGCAGAAATACATTGAGGATACCAAGCTGACACGGTTGTACGACAACGAGAACAGCCAGCTGCAGCGCATCGAAACCTGGACGAAGCAGTTTGCCGCGACGGACAACGGCATCATCAGCTTTTACACCGACGGCTTTGAAGGCGCGCTCAACTCCTCCACCTACCAAGAGTACAGCCCGCAGGCAGTCCGCTCCATGATGGAAGGCAAGGTGCCGGAAATCGCGCAGCGGCCCAAGAACGCGATGGATATCTACCGGCTGGTCCGCCAGTACGACTGGGGCGCGTTGATGCTGGCGGACGATCTGGGATGGAACCCCATCGTTGGGGAACAGTACCGGATGACCATCGAGAGCTTCGACAGCACGACCGTCAACGTGACCGTGGAATCCGTCACCCGCTCCGGCGGGGAGATGCTGGTGCGGCTGAAGGCGGACTCGGCCATCGAGCCCATCCTCTACGTACGGGCCGCCCGCGTGCAGCTGTCCAAGTCCGTCATCACCTATGCCGTGCCCGCGTCCGCAGTCATCAACCAGGGCGGGGAGATTGGCGTGGTCGTGCAGTACCAGGAAGGTCCCTACCTGGTGCCGGTCACCGTCGTCAGCCAGGACGCTACGCAAGCCCACGTGGTGCCGGTCAACCCAGGGCACCTGTATGAGGGGCTGGTCGTCCGGCTTTTCTGAGCCCCGCGGCGCGAACTTGCGCCTGAACATGGGTTTGGCTATAATGCATGGGATCCAAGAGGCAAATCCGAATGGGCGCCCGGGGAGGACGGAATGGATTTTCGCAATTTCTTAGACAAGGCCGCGGATAAGGTCAAATCGGTCTTCAGCCGTGACAACAGCTTCTTCTACGGCGCCGCCGGGCAGGGCGACGAGCGGTATCCTGAAGCGTACGACCGTTCCCCCGCGCAAGGCGTTTATTCCGGCGGCAACGTCCAGAATCCCTATGAGCAGCCGGGAACGCAGCAGCCGTATTACCAAAACGCGCCGTACCAGACCCAGCCCGCGTATGCCGGCTACCAGGCGCCCTATCAGCAGCCGGTGCCGCAGCAGGCGTACCGGCAGCCGGCGCCACAACAACGCTATGCCGCGGAACCGACACAGCCCTTCGTACCCCCACGCCAGGCTCGGCAGGCACCCCAGGGCTACGCGCCGCAGATGGCCGAGCCAGCACCGCCGCAAGGATCTTCTCCCCAGCAGATGCAGTTGCAGCAATTCCAGGCAGAATCCGGCGGACGCAACCGCCGGGCCGCCCAGCATCAGCTGGGACAGCAGCCGGAGGACAACCTGGTGCAGTTCCCCGGCGCACCGCAGCCGGAGCCCGAGGCCCGGCCGATGGACGCCTACGTAGTCAACGTCACCAATATGACCGGATGCCGTCAGGCGATGACCTGCCTGCGCAAGGGGCAGTGCACGCTGGTGGTGATGGATCAACTGATTGACAAGACCGAGGTCCGCCGCTACGTGGATATGCTAAACGGGGCTTGTTTCGCCCTGGGCGGCACGATGACGCGGCTGTCCCTCAAAGTCGGCTTCTATATTCTGGCGCCCAGCGGGATGATGGTGTATACCGACCCGGTGACCGCCAGCGCCAACGCGCCGCAGGCGCGCCCGGCGGCACATCAGACGCCCGGCCAGCCTCCCCTGCAGGGGCAGCCCGGCTATGCCCAGCCAGCCGCCGCGCCATACCAGGCGCCACCGCCCGCATACGCGCCGCAGGCAGCTTATCCGCCGCCAGCGTACGGCGCGCAAAACCCTTACGCACCGCCGGCGTATGAACCGCAGGCGGGATACCAGGAAGAGCGCTACGCGCAGTAACGCGCGGGATTTCAGCGATTGAAGGGAGAAGCACCATGGCCATTACC
>JAPXQZ010000264.1:0-2724 GCA_033813835.1 Clostridia bacterium
CCCGTTCTTCCAGGGAATGGAGTTGGTCACGTCGTAGATGATGCCGTCCACCGCCACGTAGGCGGGGCGGCCGTCCTTGCCGTCGAAGGCCTTGAGCTCATCGAGCGTCAGCTCCAGCCTAACGCGGCCGATTTCAACGACATTTTGCAGCTTGCCCGCGCCGTGCGGGGAAATTTCCTTGATTTCACGGGTCAGGTCGTTGCCGGCGCTAAAGCCGTTGTGCTCCCCGTTCTTCCAGGGAATGGAGTTGGTCACGTCGTAGATGATGCCGTCCACCGCCACGTAGGCGGGGCGGCCGTCCTTGCCGTCGAAGGCCTTGAGCTCCTCAAGCGTCAGCAGAAGCGGTTCGCCCGCTGATTCCGCGTACGCCGGCCGCAGGCCGGGAGCGGACAGGGACAAGGCCATTGCGAGCAGCAGCGCAAGCGCCAGGATTCTTCCGGATTTTATCATGAATAAAGTACTCCTTTCTACTCCTTTCTGTCATGCCGCGGTCTAAATAGTTTACCACTTCAAGCTATTCTTAAACTTTCAGCCCGGCTGCCAAAAGGCGACAAAACGCCTGAAATGCGCTATAATCTTTTTTGGCGGCCTGGCGACCGCCGAGAAATAACTGCCGCGGAGTAGCGATGCCTTTTCGACAAATGATCAAAATCGACCCGGAACTGTGCAACGGCTGCGGCCTGTGCGTGCAGGCCTGCCATGAGGGCGCCATCGTCATCGAAAACGGCAAGGCGCGGCTCATCCGGGACGACTACTGCGACGGGCTGGGCAACTGCCTTCCCGCCTGTCCGACCGGCGCGATTGCCTTTGAGACGCGCGAGGCCGCGCCCTTTGACGCGGAGGCGGTCAAGGCGCGGGCGGCCAAAGGCGCGGCCGGCCCGGAATGCGCGGAAGGCGGCGGCTGTCCCGGGAGCCGGCAGAGCGACCTGCGCACCGGGGAACCCGCGCGGGATTCCGGCGGGGTCGACCCGGTTCCCGCCCGCCTGAACAACTTTCCCGTCCAACTGCAGCTGGTCGCGCCCAACGCCGCTTTCTTCGCTGGCGCCGACCTGCTGGTCGCGGCGGACTGCGCCGCCTATACGATGGGAGACTTCCACCGCCGGTTCATGCAGGGCCGGGTGACGCTCATCGGCTGCCCAAAGCTGGACGAGGCGGATTATGGGCTGAAGCTGGCTGAGATCCTGAGGGGAAACGATATCCGCTCCCTGACGGTGGTGCGCATGGAAGTGCCCTGCTGCGGCGGCCTTGCCCGCGCGGCGGAAAAAGCCCTGATGGCCAGCGGGAAGGATATTCCATTCCAAACGCTGACCCTGTCTGTCAAAGGGGACGTTCTGGGGGGCTGACCCCCCGGTTCCCATAACCAAATTCACAAGGAGGAAATCCCATGAAAGCGACCGTTGACCAGTCCGGGTGCATCGGCTGCGGCCTGTGCGCCGATACCTGCCCCGAGGTGTTCCGCATGAACGAGGATAACCTGGCGGAGGCTTACGGCGAAGTCACCCCGGATAACCAGGAAGCCGCTGAGGAAGCCCGGGATACCTGCCCGGTGAGCGTTATCACCATCGAGTAAACCCGAAGCCAGGATGACCGCCCGGGAAGCGCGCCTGCCCGGGACGGTTTTTTGTGCGGCGGGCGAAACCAAAGGGAGCGGCGCTGAGGCTTCAGCGCAGAAACAGACGATCGGCCGACAGGGGGGAACATGGACGAACGCCTCAGGGAGATTGAAAGGCGGCGCACCTTCGCCATCATCAGCCATCCGGACGCGGGCAAGACCACGCTGACGGAAAAGCTGCTGCTTTACGGCGGCGCCATCCGCCAGGCCGGCAGCGTCAAGGCGCGCAAGGCCGCCGCCCACGCGACGAGCGACTGGATGGAAATCGAGAAACAGCGCGGCATTTCCGTCACCTCCAGCGCCATGCAGTTTTCCTTCGACAGCTACCACATCAACATCCTGGATACCCCCGGGCACCAGGACTTCAGCGAGGACACCTACCGGGTGCTGGTCGCCGCCGACAGCGCGGTGATGCTGCTGGACGCGTCCCGGGGCGTGGAGGAACAGACCAAGAAGTTGTTCAAGGTTTGCCGGATGCGCGGCATTCCGATTTTCACCTTCGTCAACAAGATGGACCGGGCCGCCAAGGATCCCTTCGTCCTGATGGAGGAGCTGGAGCAGGTGCTGGGCATCCGCTCCTGCCCGGTGAACTGGCCGATTGGCGTGGACGGGGATTTCCAGGGGGTGTTCCATCGGGATACGCGGACGGTGGAACTGTACTTTTCAGGGGACCATGGGCGCACGAAAGCGAAAAAGACGGAGCTGGCGCTTGACGACCCGGCCTTGCCGGGCATGCTGGAGAGCCATTACCTCAAAAGGCTGAAAGATGAGGCCGCGCTGCTGGACGAAGCCGGTGACCCCTTCGACCTGAAGGCCATCCGCTCGGGGGACCTGACCCCGATGTTCTTCGGCTCCGCGGTGACCAACTTCGGCGTGGAGCCCTTCCTCAACCGCTTTTTACGCTATACCCTGCCCCCCACGCCCCGGGAAAGCAACCGCGGGGCGGTGCCGCCGGATGACCCGTGCTTCTCCGGGTTCGTCTTTAAAATCCAGGCCAACATGAATCCTGCCCACCGGGATCGCCTGGCCTTCGTGCGCGTGGTTTCCGGCGTGTTCCGGCGCGACATGTTCGCCTGGCACTCCAGGCAGAACCGGCAGATCCAGCTGAAGGC
>JAPXQZ010000265.1:0-2716 GCA_033813835.1 Clostridia bacterium
AGCCGGGACAGGACGGCTTCTGCCGAGATGCCCTTCATCCGCGCCTCGGGGGTGAGGATGAGGCGGTGGGACAGCACGTGCAGCGCCATGCGCCGCACGTCGTCGGGAAGGATATAGGCGCGGCCGGCCAGCACCGCGCAGGCCTGCGCCGCGCGCACCAGCGCGATGGCGCCCCGGGGGGAGACGCCCAGCTGTAGGCTGGGGTGGCTGCGGGTGGCGGCCGCGATGGTGGCTACGTAACTGCGCACCTCCCGGCTGCAGTACACCGTGCCCACCAACTCCTGCAATTCCAGGATTTCCCGCGCCCCGCAGACCGGCTGCAGGGTCTTCATCGGAGACTCCGCCTGGGAGTAGCGGTCCAGCACGTCCATCTCCTCCTCGATGGAGGGATATCCGATCATGACGCGCAGGAAAAACCGGTCCATCTGCGCCTCGGGCAGGGGATAGGTGCCCACGAAGTCGATCGGGTTCTGCGTCGCCAGCACCAGGAAAGGCTGGGGCAGCCGCCGCGTCACGCCGTCGACGGTCACCTGCCCCTCCTCCATCACCTCCAGCAGGCTGGACTGGGTCTTGGGCGAGGTGCGGTTGATTTCGTCGGCCAGAAGCACCTGGGTCATCGCCGCGCCGGGGCGGTATTCCATCTCCCCGGTCTGCGCGTTGTACATCGTGAATCCCGTCACGTCCGAGGGCGTAACGTCCGGGGTGAACTGGATGCGCCGGAAGGAGCAGTCCAGCGACCGGCTCAGCGCGGCGGCCAGCGTCGTCTTGCCGACCCCGGGCACGTCCTCGATGAGCACGTGCCCGCGGCATAGCAGCGCAATGAGCGCCAGTTCAATCGCCTCGTCCTTGCCCACGATGACGCGGCGCACGTTTTCCTTCAGCGCGTAAACCAGGCTGCGGGGTTCAAAGGTCATGGAACCATCCTTTCGTGTCGCGCGGCGGCGCGGCCTTTTTATTATAGGGAGGAGAAAGCGGGCTTGCAATCATTTTGTAAGAAATGCGAAACATATCAGTCAGGGCTGCGCCGCAGATTCTCCATGTTTCAGGGCAGGATGCCGCGGGGAGGGCGGCATTGTTCACCGCGCACAAGTTTGTCCTCCATGGGTTTTCGGTGCGGTTTTGGCGAAAACAGCCGAAAAACACTTGACAGGGCGCCTTCATGGACTATAATTTCACCAAGCCAGACGAAAAGGAAAATGATGGGAAGGAAGTGATTGGGCGCGCGATTTGCGGTGCCGGCATGCATTATGATATTGGGTTTGCCGGCGAAACCCCGGGCATACCTTGGAAGGCGAGACGAAGAAGGAGGGAAAGAAAAAATGGGGAAGTCATTGCGCAGGTTCGCCAATCGGCTGAATTTCGGCATGGACCGGATTACCCCGGATTCCTTTATTTTCGCGATTTTGCTGACGTTCATTGTGTACATCATGGGGCTTCTGGTCGGCAACGATCCCTTTCAGCTGATCAAGTACTGGGCGGAGGGTTTCTGGGGTTTCCTGACCTTCGGCATGCAGATGGTACTGGTGCTGGCGACGGGCTATACGCTGGCGACCACGAAAGTCGCGCAGCGGGGGTTGGCCAAGGTCGCGCGGATTCCCAAGAACTCCGTGCAGGCCTGTATTTTCATCGCCATCGTCAGCGCCGGCCTGGCCTTCGTCTCCTGGGGCCTGGGGCTTGTCGGCGCGGCGATTCTGGCGCGCGAGCTGGCGAAGAACATCAAGAAGCTGCATTTCAAGCTGGTGGTCGCGTCCGGGTATACCGGCGCTATGCTCGGCACGATGGGGCTGTCCTTCTCCGAAGCGCTGCTGGTCAACACGCCCGGCCACTTCCTGGAGGCTGAAATCGGCTTGATTCCCTACAGCCAGACCACCTTCAGCCCGATGCTCCTGGTCCCGACAATTCTATGCGGGCTGCTGATTCTGCCGCTGCTCATCAAGCTGATTCACCCGGAGGAAAAGGATGTCCAGGAGATGGACCCGGCCCTTCTTGCCAAGTTCCAGGAGGCGGACAAGGCGGAAGAAGGCCTGCCCAAGGAGGTCAAGCCCTCGATTGCCGAGCGCCTGGACAACAGCCCGGTCATCAACCTCGTCGTGGGCATCATGGGCCTCGTCTATATCGTCTATTGGTTCGCGACGCAGGGCTTCAACCTGACCCTGAACATGTTCAACTTCACCCTGCTGTTCCTGGGCATCATTCTGCACTGGACGCCCAAGCACCTGCTGAAGTCCTTTGAGGAAGGCGTCAAGGCCAGCTACGGCATCGTCCTGCAGTTTCCCTTCTACGCGGGCATCCAGGGGATGATGGTGGGCTCCGGCCTCATCGTCATCATCGCCGGCTGGTTCACCGCCATCTCGACGAAATTCACCTTCCCCATCCTCACCTATATCAGCACCGCGATCGTCAACCTCTTCGTCCCCTCCTCCGGCGGCATCTTCATGGTGCAGGGCCCGGTCATGGTGAAAGCCGGGGCGGCCCTGGGCGTCCCGGCCGCGACCATCGTCAATTCCTTCTCCGCCGGCGAGGTCATCAGCAACATCATCCAGCCCTTCTGGGCCATTCCCCTGCTGGGCTTGGCGGGCCTGAAGATGAAGGACATCATGGGTTACTGCATCATCGGCTTCCTGGTGATATCCGTCGTGTTCATCATTTCCTTCATGGTGTTCTGACGCCCTGTCCAGGTCGCGGAACCCAACGGCAGGGGATCCCGGCATCCGCC
>JAPXQZ010000266.1:0-2707 GCA_033813835.1 Clostridia bacterium
GTATTGGGCCCGGGCTGCAGGGTGCGCTGCTCCAGGTAGATTACCTGCCCGTTCTGGTCCAGGTAGCGGATGGCCAGGGTCGCCGCCTGGATCTGTTTCTGGTAGGTGAAGACGACCTCCGGGGGCTCCACGCCGGCGGCCGTCACGTTCACCGCATACTCGCCCGGGCCGGTCAGCTGATAGTCCGCGGGCACGTAGGAAACGTCGGGGGTCACGGTGTTCGGGCCGGCGGGCAGCATGCGCTGCTCGGACGCGAACTCCCGGTTGTCCTGGTCCAGGTAGCGGATGAGCACCGCCGCCGGCTGCGCCGTCGTCTCCGGCGGCAGCGGCTCCGGCGCGGACAGGCTCAGGTAGACGCGGAACTCGGCCAGGGGCTCGCCGTTTAGACCCAGCCCCGCGACGGGGATATAAAGCTCGCCCAGGGTCTGCCCGCTGTCCTGCGCGTAAAACTCGGCAAGCGGCGTGCCCTGCGGCAGGGTGAACCCGCCGGGGTACTGCATCATAAGGTCCGTCACCGTCAGGGCGGTGTCCGGGGCCTGCAGCGCCTCCGGGGGCACGTAGAGCCAGAAGGCGTTTTCAAATCCCGGGTAAGCGACCGGAACGGCCTCCGCCGTCACCGGATTGCCGTCCGGCCCCGTATAGTTCATCGTGACGGAAACGCCCTGGGGCGCCTGCGCCAGGGCCGGTGCCAGGCCCAGCAGCAGAAACGCCAGCGCGAGGGCCGCGCCGCGGCGGAATGCTTGTTGCAGGCTCTTGTTCATGATCCCTGGCCTCCTTGGTCGCGTGCTCGGATGATGTTACAACTTTATTACAATGCCGGGCCGCTGTCAATCGCCCGGGCGTCTCCGCGCGGGCACGCATACAACGCGCGCCGGGCGCCGTTTCTTCCCCTGCGCCCTGCGATATGCTATACTCGCCTACAGCCCGGCCTGTCCGGAGCACTGCGGCGGGCCCGCAAAAGGAGTTAACAATTTGAGCACTTCGCGATTCGCGGTTTTCGTCGACCTGGAAAACGCAGGCGGCAAGGCGGAAACGCTGAACAACATCCTGGAGAAGGTGAAGATCCGGGGCGACATCCTGATGGGCAAGGTTTACGGCTATACCGAGAAATTCGGCGGGCTGAAGGAACTGCTCCTCTCCAACACCTTCACCGTCGTCCCCTCCCTGCGCTACGGCGTGGCGCAGAAGAACAACGCCGACATCCTCCTGGTGCTCGACGCCATGGAGGTGGCCTACACCAACGACCTCATCGACAGCTTCTGCATCGTATCCGGCGACAGCGACTATACCCCCCTGGTGGGCAAGCTCAAGTCCATGGGCAAGTTCGTCCTGGGCATCTCGCGCTCCGAGGTGGCCAGCACCATTTTCATCAACGCCTGCAACGAGTTCCAGTTCCTGGAGTCCGTCACCGCCGTGCGCCGCGCGCCCAAGCCCGGCAAGAAGGCCGACAACGGCTCGGGAGACGAGGCGGAATTGCTCAAGCAGATTGAGAGCATCCTGGACGACCACAACGACGACGAAGTGTTCGCCAGCGAGCTCAAGGGCATCCTGCTGCGCCTGCGCCCGGACTTCAACGAGCGCAACTACGGCGCGAGCACCTTCTACAAGCTGTTGACCAAGCTGTCCCAGCAGTACGGCGTCATCAAGGTGCGCTCGGACAACTACAACGTCATGGTGTCCCTGGCCGCGGAGGAGGCCGGAGCGGACAGCAAGGCAGGCAACCAGCTCACCCAGGAAAACTGGGTGGAGGCCTTCCGCGAGCAGCTCAAGCACTACAAGGACGACGGCTTTGAGCGCATCAACCCCAGCATCCTCAAGGCCGACATCCAGAGCCTCTACCCCGACTTCCAGGAGAAGACCGTCGGGTTCAAGCGATTTTCGGACCTGTTGAAGGCGCTGGAGAAGGAAAAGGTGCTGGCCCTGGAGATGGACCAGCAGCGCAACATGCTCATCAAGATGCTATAGGGAGGGGCGCATGCGGCCGGTGTTTTCCGTCGTCGTTCCCTGCTATAACGAGGAGGACTGCATCCTCGCCACCCACGGCCGCCTCAGCGCGGTCATGGCGAGCATGGGCGAGCCCTACGAGCTGCTCTTTGTCAACGACGGCAGCCGCGACGGCACGCCCCGGCTGCTGGACGAGCTGTCCGCCCGGGATCCGATGGTGAAGGTCGTCCACTTCGCCCGCAACGCGGGCCACCAGGTGGCTGTGTCCGCGGGGCTGGACTATGCCGCCGGCGACGCGGTCGTCATCATCGACGCCGACCTGCAGGACCCGCCCGAGGTCATCCCGGAGATGGCGCGGCTGTGGCGGGAGGGCGCCCAGGTGGTCTACGGGAAGCGGAAAAGCCGCGCGGGCGAAGGCCGGCTGAAGAAATGGACCGCCAAATGGTACTATCGCCTGCTCAGGAAGCTGGCTGGCGACGCCTTTCCCGAGGATACGGGCGATTTCCGCCTCGCGGACCGGAAAGTCGTGGACGTCGTCAGGAAGATGCCGGAACACGCCCGCTACCTGCGCGGGATGTTCGCCTGGGCAGGCTTCCGGCAGGTGCCCCTGGAATACGACCGCGACGCGCGCTTCGCGGGGGAGACCCACTACCCCTTCCGGAAGATGCTGCGCCTGGCTGCCAACGGGGTGCTGAGCTTCTCCGAAAAACCCCTGCACCTGGCGCTGTGGCTGGGGCTGCTGTGGCTGCTGGCGGGCGGGGTA
>JAPXQZ010000267.1:0-2706 GCA_033813835.1 Clostridia bacterium
ACGAGCCGGGGCGCGGCCCCTTCATCCGCAAGGCGGACATGATCGCCCGCGCGCGGGATGTGCTAAAGAAGATGAACTCCGATATCTCCCCGTACGACATCGTCGGCAGCCTGGGCAGCGGCGAGCAGAAGACGGTGGAGATGGCCCGGGCCTTCCTGCAGGAGTCCAAGATTATGGTGCTCGACGAGCCGACGGCTTCCTTCTCCCAGAAGGAGACGGACCACCTGCTGGGCTTGATTCGCGTGCTCGCCGCGGAGGGGGTCAGCATCATCTACATTTCCCACCACCTGGACGAGGTGTTCCGGATCGCCGACCGGGTGACCGTCATCCGGGACGGGCAGAAAATCAGCACCTACGACGTCAGGGACCTGACGGAGCAGCAGCTCATCCGGGACATGGTCGGCCGCGACGTCTCCGCCTTTTACCAGCGGGAGCGGACGGAAATCGGCGAGGTCCTGTTCGCGGCGCGGGGCGTGCGCGGCAAGGGGGTCGCGGACGCCTCCCTGCAGGTGCGCGCCGGGGAGGTGCTGGGCGTCGCCGGCATGGTGGGCTCCGGGCGGACGGAATTGGCCAACCTGCTCTTCGGCGTGGAGCCCATGGAGGCGGGTGAGGTGGAAATCCGCGGGAAAAAGGTCGCCCTGCGGTCGCCGCTTCAGGCCATCTCCAACGGCATGTGCTACATCACCGAGGACCGCCAGTCCTCCGGCCTGGTGCTCATCCATTCCATCACCCGCAACGTGGTCATCGCCAGCTACGCCAAGACGGGCAACCCCTTCGTCACCCCGGCGGAGGACACGCGCCTGGCTCGCACCTACGTCAAGGCCATGAACGTGGTCACGCCCAGCGTGGAGCAAAAGGCGGTCTTCCTCTCCGGCGGCAACCAGCAGAAGGTCGTGCTGGCCAAGTGGTTCGCCACCCAGGGCGACATCTTCATCTTCGACGAACCCACCCGCGGCATCGACGTGGGCGCGAAGGAGGAAATCTACCGCATCATGACGGAGCTTCTCAAGGAGGGCAAGTGCATCCTCCTGATTTCCTCGGACATGCCCGAGCTGATCGCCATGAGCGACCGGGTGATGGTGATGCGCAACGGCAGGATGGTCGCGGAGATCGACCGCAGGGAAGACATTCGCGAGGAGAACATCCTGTATTACTCGATTGGAGGCGGCGTATGAGGACGCTTGGAAAAGGGGGACCAGATCCGGGGCATCCCGAAACGGGCCGCGGGCTGCTGCAGCACGAGAACGCGCCCATCCTGATGGTCCTGCTGGTGATGATCGGGGTGGTCGTGCTGGTGGAGTACCTGATGAAGGGCACGGCCAACTTCGTCAGCGGCATGAACATCTCCAACGTCCTCCTGCAGGTGTCGGTCACGGGCATCTTCGCCCTGAGCATGACCTTGGTGATGATTTCCGGCGGCATCGACCTGTCCATCGGCAACATGCTCAGCTTCCTCGCCACCGGCATGGCGTTCCTGATGCGAACCGCCAAATGGGGCGAAGCGGAGACCCTCGTGCTGGCCCTGGCCGTGGGCATCGGGCTGCAGCTGGTCATGGGGCTCATCATCTCGCGCACGCGGATTGAGCCCTTCATCGTCTCCCTGGGCTTCATGAGCATCTACCGCGGGCTGACCTACCTGATTACCAACGGCCGCGAAATCACCATCATCGGCAAGCTGGAGTTCCTGAAGGCCGTGGTCTTCCGCGTGGGCCTGTTCGTCGTCACGGTGCCCATCGTCCTGTTCGTCGCGCTGTCCGTCGTGGTGGCCCTGGTGGTCAAGTACACCAAGTTCGGCCGCCGGGTCTACGCGGTGGGCGGCAACGAGGGCGCGGCCTACCTGGCCGGCATCAACGTGAAGAACTTCAAGCTCCTGCTGTACGGCATCAACGGCCTGTTCGTCTCCATCGCGGCGATGACGATGCTGGCGCGCATCGGGACGGGCGCGCCGGTCATGGGCCTGGGCAAGGAAATCGAGGTCATCGCCGCGGTCGTCGTGGGCGGCACGGCGATGTCCGGCGGCAAGGGGAACATCTGGGGCACGGTGTTCGGCGTGCTGGTATTGGGCATCATCTCCAACGCCCTGAACATTCTGGGCGTCAGCCCGCACTACCAGTACATCATCTCCGGCCTCCTCATCGTCTTCGCGGTCGTCGTCGGGTACTACAGCGGCCAGCGCAACGTGCGCCGCGGCGTCCGGAAGGCGTAGGGGGCGCGGATCATCCCGGGTTTGTTTTGCGCCGGATCAAGGCGCTGAAAAGTTCGACAGCAAGGAGGTACAGACGAAAAAACCAGCCAGATCGGGGTTCCTGCCACTATCAACCGTCCGACAGCGAAAAAAGGAGAATGAAGATGAAAAGATTCCTGCCCCTCCTCGTGGCCCTGGTCCTCGTCCTCTCCATGGCGGCCGCCCTGGCGGAAGCGCCCAAGGACAACGTGACCGGCAAGACCGTCTACTTCATCAACGCGGGCCCCGACGACTACTACGCCCAGTTCGGCGACGCCTTCAAGGCCATCGGCGCGGAAGTGGGCCTGGTGGTCAAGGAGCTCAACTCCGACTACAACCCCGAGCAGGAGCTTGCCAACGTGCAGGACGCCATCTCCGCCGGCGCGGACGCCATCGCGGTCATCACCGCGGGCACCGCGGGCAGCGCGGAGTCCATCGCGGCGGCCAACGCGGCCAACGTGCCGATTTTCTTCATCGCCGGC
>JAPXQZ010000268.1:0-2695 GCA_033813835.1 Clostridia bacterium
CGCTGGAGCAGGCGCACCTGCTGTCCGCGCTGACGCAGGACGCGGACAGCCTGATTTCCCAGTTGCTGGGACGCATGGGCAAGGATGCGCAGGGCGTTTCCCAGAACGCGCGAGACGAGGTGGAGCGCCTGCCCCGCGTGCGCGGCGGCGCGCGGGAAGAGGGAAAGACGTACGTCTCCCAGGATATGGACCGCGCGCTGCGCGAGGCGGCCAACGCCGCGGAGCGGATGAAGGACGAGTACGTTTCCGTGGAGCACCTGTTCCTAGGGCTGCTGCGCGCGCCTGACCGGGGAATCGCCGCGTTGCTCAAGCGGTTTGATATCCGGGAGGACAGTTTTCTGCAGGCACTCTCCCAAGTCCGCGGCGCGGCGCGCGTGACCAGCGAGACGCCCGAGGACAGTTACGACGCGCTGAACAAGTACGGCACGGATCTGACGATGCTTGCCCGCAACCAGAAGCTGGACCCCGTCATCGGCCGGGACGCGGAAATCCGCGACGTCATCCGCATCCTGAGCCGGAAAACCAAGAACAATCCCGTACTCATCGGCGAACCCGGCGTGGGCAAGACCGCCATCGCCGAGGGCCTGGCCCAGCGCATCGTGCGCGGGGACGTGCCGGAGAACCTGAAGGACCGTACAATTTTCTCCCTGGACATGGGCGCGCTCATCGCCGGGGCGAAGTTCCGCGGGGAATTCGAGGAGCGGCTCAAGGCGGTGCTGGCGGAGGTCAGGAAGAGCGACGGGCAGATCCTGATGTTCATCGACGAGTTGCACACCATCGTGGGCGCCGGGAAAGCTGAAGGCGCGATGGACGCGGGCAACCTGCTCAAGCCCATGCTCGCCCGCGGGGAACTGCACTGCATCGGCGCCACGACGCTGAACGAGTACCGAAAGAATATCGAAAAGGACGCGGCGCTGGAGCGGCGCTTCCAGCCGGTACTGGTTGAGGAGCCGACGGTGGAGGATACCATCTCTATCCTGCGCGGGCTGCAGGAGCGCTATGAGGTGTTTCACGGCGTCAAAATCCAGGATGGCGCGCTGATCGCGGCAGCTACCCTGTCTCACCGCTATATCTCCGACCGCTTTCTGCCGGACAAGGCCATCGACCTGGTAGACGAGGCCTGCGCGATGATCCGCACCGAGATGGACTCCATGCCCCAGGAACTCGACGAGGTCCGCCGCAAGGTGATGCAGCTGGAAATCGAAGAGGCGGCACTGAAGAAAGAGAGCGACCGCCTCAGCAAAGGTCGTTTGGAAGACCTGCAGCAGGAGCTGGCAGGCCTGCGGGACGACTATGCCCAGATGACGGCCAAGTGGGAGAACGAGAAGAGCGATATCGGCAGAATCCAGAAGCTGCGCGAGGAAATCGAACGGGTCAACGCCGACATCACCAAGGCGGAGCGCAGCTACGACCTCAACGCCGCAGCGCAGCTCAAATACGGCGACCTGCCGCGGCTGCAGCAGCAGCTCAGGGAGCAGGAGGCGCGGGAATCCGAGCAGGAAAAGGCGGTCTACCTGCGCGACAAGGTGACGGAAGACGAGATTGCCCGCATCGTCGCGCGCTGGACCGGCATCCCGGTCACCAAGCTGCTGGAGAGCGACCGGGAGAAGCTGCTGACCCTTCCGGAAACCCTGCACCGGCGCGTCGTCGGCCAGGACGAGGCCATTACGCTGGTGTCCGATGCCATCCTGCGTTCCCGCGCGGGCATCTCCGACGAGGCGCGGCCCATCGGCTCCTTCCTTTTCCTGGGCCCCACCGGCGTGGGCAAGACGGAACTGGCCAAGGCGCTGGCGGAGAACCTGTTTGACGACGAGAAGATGCTCATCCGCATCGACATGAGCGAGTACATGGAGAAGTTTTCCGTTTCCCGCCTCATCGGGGCGCCTCCGGGATACGTGGGCTACGAGGAGGGCGGGCAGCTGACGGAAGCCGTGCGCCGCAAGCCCTATTCGGTCATCCTGTTTGACGAGATGGAAAAGGCGCACCCGGACGTATTCAACGTCCTGCTGCAAATCCTCGACGACGGCCGGGTGACCGACAGCCAGGGGCGAACGGTGGATTTCAAGAATACCATCCTCATTATGACCAGCAACCTGGGCTCCGCCCAAATTCTCGACGGCATCAGCGAAGACGGAGAGCTGTCGGCGCAGACCCGGGAAAGCGTGACCGCGCTGCTGCGCGCGAACTTCCGGCCGGAGTTTCTGAACCGCGTCGACGAAACTGTGTTCTTTACCCCGCTTGGCCGGAACCAAATCCGGCAGATCATCGGACTGCAGTTGGCGCGCCTGCGCGAGCGGCTGAAGGACCGGCAGCTGGGCCTGGAAATCACCCCCCAGGCAGAAGACCGGATGATGGCCTTGGGTTACGACCCCGTGTACGGGGCCCGGCCAATGAAGCGCCTCATCCAGAGCCAGGTGGAAACCGCCATCGCCCGTACCCTCATCCAGGGACAGGCCGCGCACGGCGATACCCTGATTGTAGACGCGGCTGAGGGCGGCGGGTTCGACGTTCTGACGCGGGGAGGGCAGGAAGCGCCCCAGGTTGAAGAAGCGGAAGGAACCGTCGTATAACCCGGCTCCATGCTACAATAACGGACAGAAAGTTAAGCAGTACCCCATCGGAAATTGTCTGCTTAAAGGATTGACAAGGAGCCTCTGCCGCCATGCAGGGGTCAGCTAAAGGGACAGCCCTGTGG
>JAPXQZ010000269.1:0-2686 GCA_033813835.1 Clostridia bacterium
CCTCCCACAGCACCCGAGCCTTCCGTTCCGGGAAATACCCCGGAGCCGGAAGCCCCGGTCGGCCCGGAACCAGCCGAAGAAAAGGCTGACGAGAAACCGAAGGCCAAGGGCCATGGGCGCAACCCCGCCTCCTGCTACCACGGTGCGGAGCAGGTCCAGGTGCCACACCCGGATCTCTCGGCAGGGGACTCCTGCCCGGAATGCCCCAAGGGGAAGGTCTATCCCATGGCGGAGCCTGCGGTGCTGGTTCGGGTCGTGGGCATGTCGCCCCTGTCGGCCAAGGTTGTAGAACTGGACCGCCTGCGCTGCAACTGCTGCGGCGAGGTGTTCAAGGCTCCGGCCCCGGAAGGAATGGGAGAGGAAAAGTATGACGAGACCGCCACGAGCATGATCTCCATGCTCCGGTATGGCGCGGGCACGCCCTTCTACCGCCTGGCCAAGCTGCAAGCGGGCCTGGGCATTCCCCTCCCGGCGGGAACGCAATGGAAGCTGGCTCTGGAGGCGGCGGGCCTCCTGGAGCCTGCCTTCCAGGAACTGATCACCTGGGCGGCCCAGGGGGATGTGATCTACCAGGACGACACCACCATGAAGGTGCTGTCCCGGCCCGACCTCATGACCAGGGGCACGAAGCAGCGCAAGGGCGTCTACACCTCCGGGCTCATCTCGAAGGCAGGCGAGAACTGGGTGGCCTTGTTCCTCACGGGCATGAACCACGCCGGGGAGAACCTGGCCGAGGTGCTTCGGCGCCGGAAGGGTGAACTCGGCAGGCCGATCCAGATGTGCGACGCCGCCGCAGCCAACACGGCGGGGGACCTGGATACCATCGTGGCCCATTGCCTGGCGCACGCCCGGCGGCGGTTCGTGGACGTGGCGGAGGATTTCCCCGAGGAGTGCCTCCATCTGCTGGAAAGCCTACGGGAGGTCTACCGGAATGATGCCGAGACCAAGGGTATGTCCCCTCCAGAGCGCCTGCGGTTCCATCAGGAGCACAGTAGACCTGTGATGGAACGGCTTCGGGCCTGGCTCCAGGAGCAGTTCGACCAGAAACGGGTGGAGCCGAATTCCGGCCTGGGATCCGCCATCGCCTACATGCTCAAGCACTGGGAGCGGCTGACCCTCTTCCTCCGGGTTCCCGAGGCTCCCCTCGATACCAACAAGGTCGAGGGCTCTCTCAAGCGGGCGATCCTACACCGCAAGAACAGCCTGTTCTACAAGACCCTGAACGGCGCGCATGTCGGCGATGTCTTCATGAGCCTCATCCACAGCGCGGAACTCAACAAGGTGAACCCCTTCGAGTACCTCGTCGCCCTTCAGCGGTACCACGCCCTGGTCGAGGAGAACCCCGAGGAGTGGATGCCCTGGAACTACGCGGACACCCTGGCTGGGATCGGGCTGGCGGGGTAGGCCATCTGGTTGAGATCACCTGGAAGCCGAGGGTGGCCAGGCCCTGGCTCCTGAAAGGCTGGCCATGAAGAGAGTCCCAGGAGAACTTGTCATGAGCGAAAAAAAGACGAATATAGCTGAATGTCCTGCCTTGCCACCTACCAGCGCCGGAAACCCGAGCACCTAGTCCTCCACATGTGCGTGACCGAGCACCTGCCGCGGTTCCTGTCGCACTGCGAGGACCTCGACCGCTATGTGCCCCGGTTCGTCCAGCGCGAATTCGAGGGGTTCCTGCGCTGCGGCATCCTGGACTACGGCTTCGCCCGCGTCCACTGCCCGGAGTGCAGCTACGACCGGCTGGTAGCCTTTTCGTGCAAGGGGAGGGGCTTCTGCCCGAGCTGTGGGGCTCGGCGGATGGAGGACGGTGCCGCCCACCTCTGCAACGAGGTCCTGCCGCCCCTGATCCCTTACCGCCAGTGGGTACTGAGCTTTCCACGGCCCCTGCGCTACCTCATGGCCTATAACCCGGCCATCTGCCGCGACATCACACGGATTCTTTCCCGGGTGGTCTTTCGCTTCCTGCGGCGCCAGGCCAAGTCGTTCCTCAAGCTGAAGTCCGTGGCGTTGGCCAACCCCGGCCTGCTTGTGGTGATCCAGCGGTTCGGCTCGGGGCTGAATCTCAACGTGCACCTGCACGCCCTGGGGACCGACGGGGTCTACGTGCTGGACGACGAAGGCCGCCCGGTGTTCTGGGCGCTGCCGGAGCCGACCCGCGAGGAACTCGACACGCTTGCGGCCCGGATCTGCGAGGAGGTCCTGGACCTCCTGCGTCGGCGCGGAATCTGGTCGGATACCGACGAAAACGAGGATCCGGTGGATCCGTTGCTGGGCCAGTTGGCCCGTGCTTCCATGACCGGGACGCTGGCCTTTGGTCCCGCCGGATCCCGCGTGGTGACGCTGGGGAGCCCGGCAGCCGCACGGCCCTCCAAAGGCCGGGCAGGGCATGCGTCGGGATTCAACCTGGACGCGGCGGTGCGCGTGGCCGCAGACGACCGCTTCCACCGGGAGCGACTGTGCAGGTACTTGCTGCGCCCCCCGCTGGCGCAGGGGCGGCTGGTGGAGCGCAACGACGGGCGCTACGCCTTCCAGATGAAGACCCCCTGGCCGGACGGCACATCAGTCCTGGTTTTCAATGGAGTCGAACTCATCGGGCGTCTCGCGGCGCTCGTCCCGCCGCCCAGGCTGCACGCCGTACGCTACTTCGGCATCTTTGCACCGAATGCCAAGCTGCGGCCCCTGGTGG
>JAPXQZ010000270.1:0-2671 GCA_033813835.1 Clostridia bacterium
CGCAGTCCAGCAGGAAAGCGCCTTCCCTCAGCCGCACGATGCCCTTCACCCGCCAGGCGTCCTCATAGACCAGCCGGACGAACTTCTCCAGCTCCCGTTTGGGCATGCCCTCCTTCAGCCGGACCAGCGCCTTTTGCAGCGTCAGGTCGCGGGGCTCGGGCACCCGGGCGCCTTCCAGCGCCTGTGTTTCCGGGAAATCCAGCCATTCCGGGGCGAAGGCGGCCAGAACGGCGGACTCGACGCGCGCCCGGGGAAAGCGCTTCTTGAGCATGTCCCGCAGGCGCTCCGCCTCGGCGGGGCTGACCAGATCCGCCTTGTTGAGCAAAATCATGTCGCTGACCGCCAGCTGTTTCTGGCTGACCCGCACCGCGGCCAGGGTTTTTTCCACCCGGGGCGCGTCGCACAGCGCGACGCAGCCGCGGTAGTTGATATTGGGGTAGTTCCGCAGCGCCGCGCGCACGGAGGTCGGATCGCTGAGCCCCGAGGCCTCCACCACAATCCGCTCCGGCCCCTCGTGGACAATCTGGTGCAGGGCGGCGTCAAACTGTTCGCTGCGGCACACGCAGAAGATGGAGCCGCCCGCCACCTCCCTGAGGCTGGCGCCCAGCCCGGTCAGCAGCGCGCCGTCCACGCCCTCCCGGCCGAACTCGTTGACGACCAGCGCCAGGGGACGGTCCTTCCACATCTCCACCAGGCGCTTTAAGAAGGTGGTCTTGCCCGCGCCCAGGAAGCCGGTGACCAGCAGCAGGTCCATCTTCAGGGGGCGGCGGAAAAGGCCTGCACGCTTTCGCCCAGCACCCGGTCCAGCTCGGCCGGGGAGGGGATGAGGGAGGAGTAGATCAACTGCCCGTTCAGGTAGAGGGAGGGAAGGTTTTTCACCCCCAGCTTCCTGCACCGGGCGATGTTCTGCTTGGTGGTGAACTTGTATTCGGCGTAGTCGATTTGATCGCCCAGGCGCGCCTTGGCGGCTTCCGCGGCGCCCGCCATATAGCCGCAGGCGGCGCAGGTGGCGCTGTCGAGGGTAAAGCACTCCAGGAGCGGTTTTCGCAGGTTCGCGTAGTCGGGCAGTTCTACTTGGATGTCTTCCTCAACCGCCACGTAATCGCGCAGCATCTTCCGGGTTTCCTCCAGGTGCAGCGCGGCCTGGGACACGGCGATGCCGTTCTCCACGGGCACGGCGTAGGGCATGTCGCAGCCGGGGGCAAGGATAAAGTTGTCCTTGTTCTCCAGTTCATCGACCAAGTCCAGCACGCACTTCATCACGTCCTGCTGGGTGCCGTGCAACAGCACGCTGGTCAAGGGGATGTTCCCGCCGATGGTCACGCCGTAGCGGTCGGTGATGCGCTTGGCGGCCGGCAGGTCGACGTTCTCGTCCACGGAGATGCTGTCCGGCTTCGTCCGGCACATACCCTCCACGTTGCGGCTCACGTCCCCGCAGACGAAGAAACTGGAGAACACCTTCAATACCCGGAGATAATCGAAATAATCACGGTACGGCTGGATTAGGAAATCCTCGAAGTGGTCCCGGGAAATCTGGCTGACCAGGGGATCCACCACGGCGATGACGTCCGCGCCGGCCTCCGCGTAGTAGCGGGACATCGCCTTTGCGCATTCCGTGCAGTAGTCCAGCAGCTCCCGCACGTAATCCCCGTCGTCGTACAGGTCCATGAACAGGTCGTTCCCGCGCAGGTGGCTGGCCAGCGTAAAAGGGCCGCAGACCAAGCCGTACAGCGCGGTGTCCGCGCCGACGGCTTTTTTCATGCGGCGGGTTACATCCAGGATCAGCGGGATGCGCCCGTCGGTTTCCCGGGGCAGGGTGCACCGGCAGGGCACCGCCATGGTATCCGCCAGGGGATGGGTTTTGACCGACGGCGGGCCTTCCTTTGACCAGACCAGTTCGCATCCCAGGATTTCCGCCTCGATCTGCAGGTCGAAGGCAATGGGCTGCCCATGCGGTTTGTACAGACGGTTGACCGCCAGCAGCGCCTCGAACAGCGCGTCCGCGTCGGTCAGGACCTGGGTGGCGTCACGGCCCACCAGCCTGCCCGCGTGCACGCCGGCGAAGGGCACCCAGGGAATCTGGGAGGTCGGCCGATGCCTGAGCGCGTCAAATAAAACCTGTTTCCCACTCATGCCGGAGCGCGTCAGGCCTGGCAGAAGGAAACAGCGACGTCCGCGGCGCTCGCGGCGTCTGGCGTATAGGCGTCCGCGCCAATCTGCTTGCAGAAGGCGTCGGTGACCGGCGCGCCGCCGACCATGATCTTTACCTTGTCGCGGATGCCCGCGTCCTCCGCCGCCTTGACCACGTCGCGCATCACGCCCATGGTGGTGGTCAGCAGCGCCGAGCAGCAGATGACCTGGCAGTCGTGCTCGATGGCCTTCTCCACAAAGGTGGCGGGGGCGACGTCGGTGCCCAGGTCGACGACCTCCAGGCCCTTGCCCTCCAGCATCATCCGCACCAGGTTCTTGCCGATGTCGTGCAGGTCGCCCTGCACGGTGCCGATGCATACGCGGCCCTTGACCTTCACGTCCGAGGAAATCAACAGCGGCTTCAACAGCTCCACCCCGGCGTTCATCGCGCGGGCCGCCACCAGCATCTCCGGCACGAAAATCTCGTTCTTCTGGAATTTCTCGCCCACGATGCCCATCGCGGAGAGCATGCCTTCCTCCA
>JAPXQZ010000271.1:0-2671 GCA_033813835.1 Clostridia bacterium
AATCAACGTGGGGCTGGCCGCCGCGGGCAAGGAACTGATGGCGCTCGTGAACGGTTTTGACATCATGAACCCCACCGTTTTCTTCGGCATCATCGTGGGCGCCGCTATCCCGGCGGTATTCTCCGCCATGCTGATCTTGGGCGTGGACAAGAATGCCCAGCGCATGATTTCCGAAATCCACCGGCAGTTCACGGAAATCCCCGGCCTGGCCGAGGGCAGGCCCGGGGTGGAGCCCGAGTACAACAAGTGCATCGACATCGCCACCACGGGTGCCCTGAAGGAACTCATCCCCGCCGGGCTGATGGCCATCATCGCCACCCTGGCCGTGGGCCTCATCGGCGGCGTGAACGCCATCGGCGGCTTCCTGCTGGGCAACATCATCTCCGGCCTGCTGCTGGCGCTGTTCATGTCCAACGCCGGCGGCCTGTGGGACAACGCCAAGAAGCATATTGAGGCGGGCAACGAGGGCGGCAAGGGCTCCGACGCGCACAAGGCCGCCGTCATCGGCGACACCGTGGGCGACCCCTTCAAGGACACCGCCGGCCCCTCCATCAACACGCAGATTACCGTCGTGTCCCTGGTCGCCTCCCTGGTCGCCTTCATCTTCATCAACCTGCACATCTTCTGAGCCGCCGGCCCGTTCCGGACAAGACAAGCCCCCCAGCCAGGCGGCCGGGGGGCATTTAAGTGCTATGATCCGCGGACACTCTTTTGATGAAGAGAAACGGAAATTTCCGCCTGTCCGCTGCGGCGGTTCGCGTCAGAGGGCTTTGCCCTCCTTCAGCAGACGGCCGATGAATCCATCGCAGTAGCTGAGCATGCGCGGCAGGTGGAAGGGACCCTTGAAGTAGTTGCCCTTGGCGACGGGCAGCTGCCTGGTGTTGTCGTGATGCAGGTATCCGGCCCACTCCGGGTAAAGGTCATCCTTGAAGTACCGGAAAGAATACTCCGAAAGGGTGTCAAACCAGTCAAACCACTTTTCTTCCCCGGTCTGGACGTAAGCCAGCAGCGCCGCGATGCAGGCCTCGTTGTGCGGCCACCAGAGCTTCAGGTCGTGCTCGTACTGCTCCGGCGGGAAGCCCAGGCGGTCCACGAAGTAGACGATGCCGCCGTTCTTCTTGTCCCAGCCCAGTTCCAGCGACCAGGACAGGATGTCCAGGGCCTTCTTCCGCATGTCCGGGTCGTTGAAGTACTCCGACTCGACCATTAGGAACCAGGCAGCCTCGATGGCGTGCCCGGGGTTGATTAGCCGGCCCATCGGGGTAGACAGGTCCGGCTTGCCGTCCAGGCCGACGTTCTCAAACAGGCACTCATGCTCCGGGTGGTAGTGGAGGTTCAGGATATCGAAGACGTACTCCTTTACCATCGCGTCGTAGCGGGCGGCGTTGCCGGGATCGCACCGGCGCAGGACGCTGGTGACGTTGAGCATAATCATCGGGCCTCCCAGCGCGCGGGTCCGGAGGGTCTGCGGCTCGTACTTGGGATAGAACTGCCGGGCGTCGGCGGCGGGATCCCTGTAGATGCGGAACACCAGGTCAAACAGCGCGCGCGCCTTTTCCAGGCTTGCCGCGTCGCCGGTGGCCTTCGCGTATTCGGCCAGGCCGATGATGAAAAAGGTTTCGGAGAAAAAATAGCGGCGCTTGCGGACCGGGCGGCCATCGTCCGTCACCAGGAAATACATGCGGCCGTCCGGGGCGAAGCAGTGCGCCTCGATGAAACGCTTGCAGCTTTCCGCCGCCGCCATCCATTCCCTGTTTTCCCCGTACGTGTTGTTGAGGTAGGAGAGCATCCACATGAAGCGCCCCTGCGCCCACACGCCCTTGATGTTGGAGCAGGGCTTCCCGTCCCGGGCGAGGTAGGTGCGGACGCCGCCGTTCTCCCGATCCCATCCGTGCGCCATCCAGAAGGGGATGACGTTGTCCAGCAGTTCCTTCCGGAAGGTTTTCTGCCAATCGGCCAGCCTGTCCCTGTTCATAGAACCTCCTTTGATACCCCTTCCTTGTTCCGGATGATTGCTTCCGCGCGCCGTCGGCGCCGATTGCCCGGCTATCCCTTCACCGCGCCCATGGCTAGGCCCTGCACAAAGTCCTTTTGCGGGAAGAAGGTCAGCAGGACGACCGGCGCAAGCATCAGCACCGAGGCGGCGGCCATCGGGCCCCAGTCCAGGCCGCGGTCGGTGATAAACCCCGCGATGATGACCGGCAGCGTCTTGGTCCGCTTGATGCTGAGGATGACGGAGAACAGGAACTCGTTCCACGTCGCGACGAAGGTCAGGATGGCCGCGGAAATCAGCCCCGGCTTGGTGATGGGCAAAACCAGGTAGAAAAACCGCTTGAAAAAGCCGGCGCCGTCCAGTATGCCCGACTCCTCCAGGGAGATGGGGAGCTGCTCGAAAAAGCCCATCATCAGCCAGATGATCATCGGCAGGTTGAAGCTCGTGTTCATGATGATCAGGGAAAACCGCGTGTCAATCAGCCGCAGTGCCCGCATCACAATGAACACGGGGATGGCGGTGACGATGGCCGGATACATCTTCTGCACCAGAAACCAGACGCCGAACACGTTCTTCGCCTTGTGCCCGATTGGGCCGCGCGCGAGGGTATACCCTTAGCGATCGGTTCAGCCACTTAGCAATAACCACCTTCTGCTGATTGCCTCCGCTAAGGTTCTG
>JAPXQZ010000272.1:0-2669 GCA_033813835.1 Clostridia bacterium
GGGCTTGGGCGGCGGAGTATGATTCCGGGATGGAATACTGCATCGAAACGGAGGCCCTGACGAAGCTGTACGGGGAGTTCCGCGCGGTGGACGGACTGTGCCTGCGCGTGGAGAAGGGGTGTTTCTACGGGTTTCTGGGGCCGAACGGGGCGGGCAAGTCCACGACGATCAAGATGCTGACGGGGATCACGCTGGCGAGTTCGGGGTCGGCGCGGCTGCTGGGGCTGGACCTGGCGCGGCGGGGGCTGGAGATCAAGCGGCGGATCGGCGTGGTGCCGGAGGATTTGGGGCTGTTCGACCACCTGACGGCGCGGGAGTATCTGGGGTTCATCGGCCGGATGCACGGGCTGCCGAAGGAGGTGATTGTGCGGCGGTCGGGGGAGCTGCTGGACCTGCTGGGGCTGGCGGAGGCGGAGAAGACGCTGGCGCTGGAGTATTCGCACGGGATGCGGAAGAAGCTGGCCTTTGCGGCGGCGATCCTGCACGACCCGGAGCTGCTTTTCCTCGACGAGCCCTTCGAGGGGATTGACGCGATCTCGTCGCGGACGATCCGCCAGGTGCTGGACCTGATCCGCCGGCGGGGGGCCTCGATCTTCCTGACGTCGCACATCCTGGAGATTGTGGAGCGGCTCTGCACGCATGTGGGGATCATCCAGTCGGGCCGCCTTGTGAGCCAGGGCACGCTGGAGGAGCTGACGCGGGACCGGTCGCTGGAGGAGGCCTTCCTGGCGGCGGCGGAGAGTCCGGCCAACGGACAGGCCAGCCTGTCCTGGCTGGGTTCGTGATGGTCGCACGTCAGGCCGCCGCGCTGGTCGCCCTCCGGTGGCGGCTTTTTCTGCGGGCGTGGACCCTCAAGAAGACCGTCAGCTCCATCATTGTGGTCACCTTCTACGCCACCCTGGTGATCTTCCTGTCCGCGCTGGCCACGGTGGGGTTCTACGCCCTGGCGGCCCACGGGCTGGGCAAGGCGGACTCCCTCGCCGGATGGCTGGCCCTGATGGACATTCCGGCGGGCCTCTTCGCCCTGCTGTGGATGTGGGGGCTGCTGCTGGAGCTGCAGCGGTCGGACCTGCTGGACCTGAAGAAGTTCATGCACCTGCCCGTCTCCCCCGGCATGATCCACGGGATCAATTTCACCGCGTCCCTCGCGGGGCCGCTGGTGCTGGGGTCCATCCCCCCGCTGCTGGGGCTCCTCGCGGGGCTGGGACAGCGGTACGGCTGGGGGGGGATGCTGCCGGGGGCGGCGGTGGCCGCCGGATTCATCGTGATGCTGGAGGCGTGGGCGCATTACTTCCGGGGATGGATGGCCCTGGTGATGGAGGACAAGCGGAAGCGCCAGCTCGTTTTCGCCGTGCTTCCGCTGACCTTTGTGCTGCTGGCGCAGTTGCCCAGCCTGCTCTCGCACCTGCTCGCCGAGGGCATGGACGCGGAGGACACGGCGCTGCTCATGCAGGGGGAGGCGGGGCGGTGGTTTGAGGAGGGGCACGCGGTGGTGCCCCTGGGCTGGGCGGCCCTGGGCCTGCGGGCGGCGGCGGACGGCAACGCGGCGGGCGTGCTGTCGGTGCTGGCGCTCCAGGGGCTCGTGACGGCGCTCGGGCTGGGGCTGGGGCTGCGGTCCACGCTGGCCTACTACGCCGGCGAGGCGTCGAACGGCAAGGCGGCCCGGAAGGCGGCGGCAACGCCGGAGACCCCGGACGCGCTCCCCGTCACGCTGCGCCCCCTGCCCCTCCTGAACGGGGAGACCGCCGCGCTGGTCCGGACTTTTTTCCACTCAAACCTGCGGCATCCCGCGATCCGCATCCAGCTCATCATGCCGCTGTGCGTGGGCGCGCTGCTGTTTGCCATGTACCAGAGCGGGGCCTACGGCGGCCTCCAGGGCAACGAGCGGATGTGGATGCCCACGGCCCTGATCGTGTGGCCGTTCCTCAATTTCGCCGTGCCCCTGCTCAACGTCTTCGGCAACGACGGCAACGGGTTCCGCGGGCTGCTGCTGCTGCCCGCGCCGCGCCGCACCTTCCTGCTGGCGAAGCACCTGTCCTTCCTGCCGTTCATGGGGGGGCTGTCCGCGCTCTTCTGCGGGGCGGGCATGCTGCTGCCGGGCGGCGGCCCGGCCACGGCCGCCCTGTCCATGGTGAACGTCGCCTACCTCTACTTCGGCTTCTGCGCCGTGAGCTGCTGGACCTCGGTCCTCCTCCCCTTCCGCATGGGGCGCAACCTCATGCGCGCCAAGGGCAACCGCACGGCCTTCTCCCTGACGGGGCTCGTGTCGCTCGGGGTGATCTCCGTGCTGTTCACGCCGACGGGGCTCGTGCTGAACGGGTACGCGCGGGGCCTCGGGTTCCCGGCGGCCCTGGCCGCCTCGGCGGGCCTGGCGGCGGCGGCGGGAATCGCCTACCGCTGGTGCCTCGTGCGCGCGGGCGACCTCCTGCACACGCGGGAGACCGCCGTCCTGGAGGCCCTCCTGCGCCGCGACGACGAGTAGCGGCCCCGGCGGAGACCCCCGCGGCCCAAGGCCGCCGGGACGGCGGCGCTGCGGGACAGCCCCCGCCTGCCCGCCGCCGTGGCGCCAGCGTCCCGCTGGCCTTGTCTTCTGCCCGCCACCGGTTTGGCTCGCACCCATCTTTATCCGGCCATCAGGGTTGACAGGACTCCGTGCTATGGCGGCAGCG
>JAPXQZ010000273.1:0-2663 GCA_033813835.1 Clostridia bacterium
ACACCATCCGGGGCAGCTCGCTGTCGCCCTGCTCGGGCAGCAGTTCGTACAATTCCGCCAGCATCCACAGCAGGAACACGGAGTACATATTGGGGCGGAGGAAGAGCTTGTCCGCGGCCAGGATGTTAATCATGCCGCTGCCGTTCTCGTCGCGCACCAGCCAGTCGGACAGGTCCAGGCCCGGCTCGCCGAAGAAGAGGTTGCCGCCCTGGTCTTCCAATACCGCGATGGCGCGCTGGATGGCGCCCACGGAGGCCTTGGCGATGTTGCCGTAGCGCAGGGTGTACTCGTCCGCGCGGTCGCCAGCGTAGGTCAAAACGGCGCGCAGGTCTTTCAAATCGATAAGCAGCAGCCCCTCGTCGTCGGCGATGCGGAACACGATGTGCAGGACCCCCGACTGGGTGGCGTTGAGCTGCAGCATGCGGGACAGCAGCAGCGGCCCCATCTCGGACACCGTGGTGCGGACCGGGTGGCCGGAGACGCCGTACACGTCCCAGAGGGTGACGGGGTTGGCGCGGGCGGAGAACTCCTTGAGCCCCACCGTATCCATGCGCTGGCGGATTTTTTCGTTCTGTTCCCCGGGCTTGGCCAGGCCGGCCAGGTCGCCCTTGACGTCGGCCATGAACACCGGCACGCCCAGCTGGGAGAAAGCCTCGGCCATGACCTGCAGGGTGACGGTTTTCCCGGTGCCGGTAGCGCCGGAAATCAGCCCGTGGCGATTGGCCATCTGGGGCAGCATGGTCACGGGCGTCCCTGCGCTGCTCCCCAGCCAGATTTTGTTGTCCAGCAGCATTCTACGATCCTCCGTTCCTATTTTCCCGGGGCAGGCGGTCTTCCACCCTGAAATCCATTCAGGGGCATTTTATCATACAAAAGGGGACGGGACAAACAAAATCGCCGCGTTCTGCGGGCGGCGGGGCACAATGCGCGCGGCGGCAGGACTCAACCTTCCGCCGGCCATCTCTCCGGCGCCTCGGTTTCCCGCACCATCGCGGCCGCCTGGGCGGAAATGCCTTCCTCCCGGCCCTCAAAGCCCATTCCCTCGGTGGTGGTGGCCTTGACGGATACCCGGGAGAGGGGCAGGCCCAGGGCCTGGGCGATGTTGCGGCGCATCTGCGGGATATGGGGCGCGAGGCGTGGGCGCTGGGCCAGGATGGTCAGGTCGCACTGGTGGGGAATAAATCCCCTTTCAGCGATCAGCTCCCGCGTTTTTTCCAGCAGCAGCAGCGAGGAGACGCCCCGGTACTCCTCCCGGCTGTCGGGGAAGTGCGCGCCGATGTCGCCCAAGGCGCAGGCGCCCAGCAGCGCGTCGGCCAGCGCGTGCAGGGCGACGTCGGCGTCCGAATGCCCCAGAAGGCCGGTTTCATGCGGGATGTCGACCCCGCAGAGCACCAGCGCGCGGCCCGGCACCAGGCGGTGGGCGTCGTAACCCGTGCCGGCGCGCAGGCAGCCGGACAGCAGCCGTTCAGCCAGGTCCAGATCCTCCCTTCGGGTGATTTTGAAATTGCGCGGGTCTCCAGGCACGAGGACGACCGGCTCGCCCAGCTTTTCCACCAGGCCCGCGTCGTCCGTCAGCGTGTCGGGGTTTTCCGCATAGGCCTTTTCCAGCAGCTTCCGGTTGAAGCCCTGGGGCGTCTGCACGCGGTACAAGCCCTCCCGGGGATGGGTGCGCGTGGTTTCCCCGTTTTTCTCGCGCAGGGTGTCGTCCACCGGCAGCGCCGGTACCGCGGCGCCGGTCTCCCCGGCGGCTCTGAGCACCGAGTGGATGAGGCGGGAAGTGGGGAAGGGGCGGGCGGCGTCGTGGACGAGCAGGATGTCCGCGTCCTTAGGCAGCTTGCCCAGCGCGCGCTCCACGGAGTGGCGGCGCTCCGCGCCACCGGTCAGGACGGTGTCGGCGGACACCCCGGCGGCATTCATCGCTCGGCTAAATGCCTCCTCTTCCCCCTCCCCGACGACCAAGATGACGTTCCGGCAGTGGGGCTTGAGCGCGCGCAGGGCGTGCAGGAACAGCGCCTCACCTCCCAGGGGCAGCAGGGCCTTGTTCCGCCCCGCGCCCAGGCGCGCGCCCGCGCCCGCGGCCAGCAGGATGCCGCAGACGCTCATTCGCCCGCGCCGGACAGCCGGCTTAGGATAAAGTCGTAGATGTCCCGTGCGCTGTCCGGCCAGGCCTGGCGGAAGCGCTCCGCCAGCTCGGCCGTGGGCAGGGACAGGTCCAGCGCCATCAGGCGCATGCCGCCCTCGGCGACGCCCATGCGGGCGTGGTACTCGTTTCTTCCTTCGTGGGAGATTTCGGCGAACAGCTCGCGCTCCCGCTTCAAGCGGACGCGGAAACCCGGCGCGGCCGCCCGGATTGTTTCCAGCACGCTGGTGCCCACGCGCTGGGAGAACAGGGAGATGGCTTCCTCGCCTAAAGGGGTGAGGAGATAGCGGTCGTCCCCGCGCTCCGGCTCCCGCAGCAGCTGCCCGCCGCGGGTCAGGTCATACAGCGCGCTTTGCAAATCGAAGTAATTCATCAGGTCGGTTTCCGCCATGAAGGCAATCAGCTGCAGGTTGGTGCAGGGGCCCAGCTCGCTGACGGCAAACAGGGCGAGCAGTTTGCGCTCCGTCTCCCCCAGGCGGAACACCGGCAGTTCAGCCATTCGCCTTCGCCTCCTCCTTTCGCC
>JAPXQZ010000274.1:0-2637 GCA_033813835.1 Clostridia bacterium
GGGCACACGTAGCTGCAGGCGGCGCAGACGATGCAGTCCATCACGTGCTCCTTTTTCGCCTTCGCGTAATCCATCTGGTCGCACAGTTCCTTCAGGCGCTGCGGGTTGAGCTTGATGGGGCAGGCGGCTAGACAGCGCGCGCAGCGGATGCAGGGGGTGGGTTGCGCGACGACGGCATCTTTCTGGCTGAGGACGACAATGCCGTTGTTCGCCTTGGTCATGGGAAGGCCGGTATCCGGCAGAGCGACGCCCGTCATGCTGCCGCCCAGGAAGACTTTGCCGGGCTCCTCGCTGCAGCCGCCCGCCGCTTCAATCGCCTCCTGCACCGGCGTCCCAACGCGCAGCAGCAGGTTGGAAGGCTCCCTGACGCAGCCGGTCACCGTCGTCACGCGGCTGACCAGGGGTTTGCCAAGGATGACGGCGTCGGCGACCGCGGCGGCGGTCCCCACGTTGAACACGTTGACGTGCGCGTCCATCGGCAGGCCGCCGGAGGGCACCTGGCGCCCGGTGACCGCCTCGATCAATTGTTTTTCACCGCCCTGTGGGTACTTGGTTTTCAGCACCACCACGCTGACGCCTTCACGCCCCTGCGCGGCCTCCTGAAGGGCGCGAACGGCGTCCATCTTGTTTTCTTCCACCGCGATAAACCCGCGGCTGACCTTCATCGCGCGCATGATGAGGCGTAGGCCGTCCACGATGCGGCCGGGTTCCTCCAGCATCAGCCGATGGTCGGAGGTCAGGAAGGTCTCGCATTCCGCGCCGTTTAAAATCACGGTATCAACGGACTTCCCTTCCGGGATGGACATTTTCGCATGGGTGGGGAAGCAAGCGCCGCCCATGCCGCAGATGCCGGCGTCACGGACCGCCTGGATGATCTTTTCCGCGGGCGCGGTCTCCGCGCCGCCCAGGGGCGCCAGTTCCGTCCATTCGTCCTGAAGGTCGTTGCGGATTTCCACGCAGGTGCTCGGGTTTTTCCCCAGCAGCTGCCGCTGCGATACCGCGACCACCTCGCCGGACACGCTGGCATGCACGGGGATGCCGATGCCGCCGACCGCCGTCGCGATGACCTGCCCCATCCTCACCCGGTCGCCCTTGGCGACGACGGGGGCGCTGGGCGCGCCGATGTGCATATCCATAGGGATGCAAACGCTTTGCGGAATGTACGCCCTGATTGGCTGGCCCTTGGTGGCGTTCTTCCCTTCATGGCGTTCCCTGAGGGGATGGATGCCGCCCTTGAAACTCAATCTCATCGTGGTGTTGCCTGCCTTTCTTTGCGCTCAGGGCTGAGAAGCGAACGCTTCGTTGATGGCGTCGAGAATCGCCTGCATGGTGGCGGTGGCGCTTGTGGCTGTATCCGGATTCCGGAGGTTGTCGACCAGGTTTTCGCCGGGCGTCCCGCCAGGACCCAGGATTTGCAGGGGCGGGCGCTTGCCGGTGAAACGGCCGGCGAACGCCTCGTCCAGTGCGGCGTCTCCGTATCCGGGCGATTCGGCATAGCCTTCGCCGCCGATTTTGACTTCCATGATTGTGCCGTCCTGTTTGAAGGACACCCTAACCTCGATAGGCCCCATAAAGCCCTGCTTGGTCACGGTGTATTCATTCGGCGCGCTTTGGAATACGGCGTAGGCCTCATTGACGGCGTCCACGACCGCCTGCGCGGTCTTTGTCGCGCTGGTGACGGCATCAGCCCCCATGAGGTTGGGCACGGTGCTTTCGCCAGGCGCGGCGCCTTTCTCCGCAATCGCGAGGGGTGGCTGCTTGCCGACGAATCTTTCCATGTACGCGCTTTCCAGCGCCAGGTCGCCGTATCCCGGCGTTTCATGGAACTCCATCGGGTTGATCGCGATGGACTGGATGGTACCGTCAGGGTTGAAGGTGGTCAGCACCGTGACCGGCCCCATGAACCCCTCCTTTGTGACGGACACGGTCGTCCCGGTCAGCATCGGCGCTTCGGTTGCGACGGGCTGCGGGAATTCCTGGGCATGGGCTTCGTTGACGGCGTCCACGGCGGCCTGGCTGGTGACGGTCGCCCCTGAGATGCCGTCCACGTTTGAGTCGGCCATGTTTTCATTCGCCGCGCGGAGGTTTATGGGGGGCAGCTTGCCGATGAACTGTTCGGCGAACGCAGGTTCCAGCGCGCGGGAGCCCAAGCCGTCCGTCTCCTTGAAATCGGCGTCCCCGATTTTCAGGAAAGCGACACGTCCCTCCTTGTCGAAGGACACTGTGACAGCAACCGGGCCCGCGAACCCATCCTTCCGGGTCGTGATGGCGTCCGCCGGGATTTCAACCGGCGCCTCCGTCACCACGGGTGTGGGCTGCGCGGTCGGCGCTGCTGTAGGAGCCGGCCCGGCAGTCTGGACAATGTTCTTGTCTTCATACGCCTTGTTGACGGCGTCCACCACCGCCTGGGTGGTCACCGTCGCGCCCGCCAGCGCGTCGATGTCCGCGAGGGCGACCGGCAGCTTCTTGCCGACGAAAGACGACGCGAACTCCGGCTCCAGCGCCAGGGTTCCCAGGCCGTCCGTCTCATGGAAGCGGTCGTCGCCAACCTTCAGCGCGGAGATTGTCCCGTCGTCCTTGACCGTCACGACCACGGCGACCGGACCCTTGTAGCCTTCCGCCTCACCGGCGTAGGAG
>JAPXQZ010000275.1:0-2631 GCA_033813835.1 Clostridia bacterium
CCCTGACGGAGACCGAGGTGGAGCACCTCTTCCGCATCATCAAGCAGCTGACCCAAAGGGGCGTGGGCGTCATCTATATCTCCCACAAGATGGACGAAATCCTGCGCATCTCCGACGAGGTCACCATCATGCGGGACGGCGCCTGGATCGCGACCCGGGACGCCAAGTCGCTCACCAACGAGGAAATCATCCGCCTCATGGTCAACCGGGAGATGAAGCAGCGCTTCCCGGAAAAGCACAACGTGCCCGGGGAGGTGTCCCTGGAGGTCAAAAACCTCAGCGGCAAATACGAACCCACCTTCCACGACGTTTCCTTTACGCTTCGCAAAGGCGAGGTGCTGGGCGTCTCCGGCCTGGTCGGCTCCCGCCGGACGGAGCTGCTCAACACCCTCTTTGGCTACTATGCCCGGGAAGGCGGAGAAATCATCCTGCACGGGAAGGCCGTGGACAACGGTAAGCCGGACAAATCCACCCGCAACGGCTTTTCCCTGCTCACGGAGGAGCGCCGCGCGACCGGCGTCTTCCCGCAGATGAACATCACCTTCAATTCCGTCATCGCCAATATCCGCGCCTACGGCAGGCTGCTGCTGGACGGCGGGAAGATGAACAAGGATACCGACTGGGTTGTGAGCGCCATCAACGTCAAGACGCCCAGCAAGCGCACCTTGATCCGCTCGCTGTCGGGCGGCAACCAGCAAAAGGTCATCATCGGCCGCTGGCTGCTGACCACGCCGGAGGTGCTGCTGCTGGACGAGCCCACCCGGGGCATCGACGTGGGCGCCAAGTTCGAGATTTACAACCTCATCCTGAAGCTGGCCCAGGAGGGCAAGGGCATCATCATGGTGTCCAGCGAGATGCCGGAGCTCATCGGCATCTGCGACCGCATCCTGGTCATGTCCAACGGCCGGCTGGCCGGCATCCTGGAGCGCGGGCGGGATTTTGACAACGTCCCCGGCGAGCAGGAGACCATCCTGACGCTGGCGGCGAAGTACGTGTAAGAAAAGGCAGGCAGGCACATGCAGACGACGGCGGCAAAATGGAACCGGCAAAAGACCATCGACTTTCTGCTCCGGTACGCGATGTATATCATCCTGCTGGCAATCCTGGTCGTGGTCAGCGCCATCCGGCCCAATTTCCTGGCCCTGGACAACATCCTGAACATTTTGAAGCAGGCCTCCACCAAGGGCATTCTGGCGCTGGGCTGCGCGGGGCTCATCGTGCTGGCGGGCACCGACCTGTCCATCGGCCGGGTTATGGGTTTCGCAGCGGCCGTCACCGCGGCGCTGGTGCAGTCGGTCACCTACAAGTCCCGCTATTTCCCGCAGATGACGCAGGACCTGCCGCTGATCGTGCCGCTGCTGGCCGCCATCGCGGTGGGCGTCGTCTTCTCGCTGTTCAACGGCTTTGGCGTGTCCAAGCTGAAGATGCACGCCTTCATCATCACCCTGGGCACTCAGCTGATCGCCTACGGCATGAACTGCCTGTTCATCGAGGCGCAGCCCTCCGGCACCGCCCAGGCGCTGTCCACCTTCAACCAGACCTTCAAGGACACCGCGGCGGGCAACCTGGTGCTGGGCAGCGTCAAACTCCCGCTGGTGGTGCTGTATTTCCTGGGGCTGGCGCTCATCATGTGGGTGGTGTGGAACAAGACGCGGCTGGGCAAGAATATGTTCGCCGTGGGCGGCAACGAGGAGGCGGCGCGGGTGTCGGGCGTCAACGTCGCGCGCACCATCATGCTCGTCTACCTGATCGCCGGCGTGCTCTACGGCATCGCGGCCTTCCTGGAGGCGGCGCGCATCCAGTCCGTGGGCGCCAACACTGGCATCAACTATGAGACGGACGCGATTTCCGCCTGCGTGATCGGCGGCGTCTCCTTTTCCGGCGGCGTGGGCACCATCCAGGGCGTGGTCATCGGCGCCATCATCCTGCAGGCCATCAACTTCTCCCTCAACTTCATCGGCGTGAACCCCTACTACCAGTACATTATCCGCGGCCTCATCATCGTGCTTGCCGTCGCCATCGACGTGCGAAAGTACATCGTGAAGAAGTGACCGGCGGCATGGCGGGGCGGAAAGCGGGCGAGGAAGGCCGGGAAAAGGACCTCCCGGAAAGCGACGCTTTGTCACAGGCGCCTGAACCGCGGCACGCCACCTGGCGCGACCGGGCTTACGGGAAACTGAAGGTCTCCGTCCGCACGATGGACCTCATCATCATCGGCCTTATCGCCGCGCTGGCGGCCGTGATGCTGCTGGGCGTGGTGACGGCGGGGCGGTAAGGGCCAAAAAGGTCAATAACGAAATCCCTCCGGAACTCCGGAGGGATTTTGCGTGGTGCGGGAAACAGGACTTGAACCTGCATGAACGTATTGCTCACTAGAACCTGAATCTAGCGCGTCTGCCAATTCCGCCATTCCCGCAAGGTGCGAAAGATAAAATACCATACGCACCCATCCATGTCAAGAGATCGGCATCGGTTTTCGCGAATTTCCGTGCCGTGTTCGGCAATAAAACAGCGGGCGGATTGCGGACCGCCAAAATAGACGGTGCCATGCGACAATCCGGCCTGTCCAATCGTATAGTCATCAGGGGGTCTGCGGACCAGACGGCCTGCACGCTTCCGGGCGGGAACGCG
>JAPXQZ010000276.1:0-2624 GCA_033813835.1 Clostridia bacterium
ACCATGACGACCCACACGTAGATCATCGGCAGGAAGGCCAGCGCGGTCATCAGGTTCAGGCGGAACAGGCCGGAGAGGCGGACGCGCAGCATCTCCCAGAACAGTTGCCAGCGGTTGCGCGGCAGGTCGTCCCGGCGGTAGTCCCCCTTGCCGCTTTTCCCGTAGTAGAAATTGTTGAGCAGTTTGCCGAACAAAGCCCTTCCCCCTCCCCGCGGATTGCCTGATTATAACATACCGCGCGGCCCCGGGGCGGCGCGGCGTATGGACGGAGTGTGAACCTTGCGCGGGTCAGTGCAGGTTGAGCTTCATGTCCCCTGGCACAATCCAGCCCTTCTTCCGGAAACCCGCCGCGATGAGCCAGGTGAGCAGGGCCGGCAGGGCGAAGTGCATCAGCAGGATATAAAGCAGCGTCCGGCCCGCGCCGAAGGCATCTTTCATCGAGGCCCAGGCGGCAAACTGGCCGACCAACCCGCTGGTGCCCATGCCCCCGCCCAGCGGGTTGTTGGGCATCCGGAACACCACGGTGGACAGGGGCCCCAGGACGGCGGACGCCAGGGTGGGCGGCAGCCAGATGAGGGGCTTGCGGACGATGTTGCCGAACTGCAGCATGGAGGTGCCCAGGCCCTGGCTGACCAGGCCGCCCACGCCGTTGTCCGGGTAGGACTGCACGGCGAAGCCCACCATCTGCGCGCAGCAGCCCGCGCAGGCGGCGCCGGCGGCCAGGCCGGACAGGCCCAGGGAGATGCTGATGGCGGCGGAGGAGATGGGCGCGGTGAGCGCCAGCCCCATGATGACGGCGACCAGGATGCCCATGGGCAGGGGGGCCAGCTCGGTGGAGCGGTTGACCACCTCCCCCAGCCCGTTCATGAAGGCGGAAACCGCCGGCCCCGAGAACAGGCCGACCAGGCCGCCCACGATGATGGTGACGGCCGGCACCAGCACGATGTCCACCGGCGTCTTCCCCGCGATGAGGGAGGCCGCCTCGGCGCCCGTCAACGCCGCCAGGTAGGCGCCCACCGGGCCGCCGTAGTGGTAGCCCACGGCGCCGGAGACGGCGGAGGAGAAGACGACCAGCGGCCGGGCCTTGAGGCCGGAGGCGATGGCGACGCCGATGGCCGCGCCCACGACCGGGGAGGAGGCGGAGACCAGGGAAGCGAACTCCTTCAGGAAGCCCAGGAAGGGGATGGCGGCCAGCTGGGAGAGGATGAGGCCGATGATGAGCGAGGAGAACAGCCCCAGCGCCATGGAGCTCATCGCGTCGATAAAATACCGCTTGGACAGGGTTTTAAGCCGTTCCTTCCAGGTCTGCTTCATGTTTCCTCCGGTGCGCGCGCCCGGGCGGGCGGCGGGAACGATAGGGTCCGTTCCTGACGAACAATCCCCGGCGCCGGTGCCGGGGACGGGACGGCGAGGGGGCGCAAGGGCTTACCCGTCGATGAAATCGACGATCTCCGAAACGAAGCGCTCCGGCGCCTCCAGGTGGGCGGCGTGGGCGCAGCCCTCCAGCAGGGCCTCGCGGAAGGAGCCGCCGTTCTCCCGGTATTTCTCCAGCACCGCGCGGGTCTGGCTCACCATCGGCTGGGGCGGGAAGGCCTCCAGGCCCGGATAGCCGGACAGCAGGCCCAGGGACCCCAGGGTGGCCAGGTCGGACATGGAGCGGTCGGAGACCAGCAGGTCCCTGTCCCCATGAATCCACAGGACCGGCGGCTTGGGGTCGACCGACGGGAAGGCCGAGACGTCGGCGTACTGCGGCGACAGGGCGTTGGAGATGCCCCGCGTCCCGGGCAGGACGTAGGGAAAGGCGGGCAGGGGGCGGAAGTCGCCGGGGTAGTAGTCCTCCCCCAGGCGGATCTTGAGCAGCTCGTCCACGAACAGATCCTGCCACTCCCCGGCAAGCGGCCACCCCGCGGCGAAGAGGGACTTGCCCAGCACTTCCCGGGCGGTCATCGGGCCGTCGCCCCGGTCCTTCTCGGCAAGCTTGCGGATGAAGTCCGGGTTGGCGAAGCCGCCCGGGGAACCCCAGCCCTCCTTGTCGTAGGGGATTCCCTCGACGCCCTTCGTGCCGCCAAAGCCGTAGGGCGACATGGGCGAGAGCAGGATGAGGTGGGTGAGGCGCTGGGGATGGTCCAAAGCGAAGCGCCAGGCGACCCCGCCGCCCAGGGACCAGCCCAGCAGCGCGAAGCGCGGCACGTTCAGCGCGTCCATCAGCGCCCCCACGTCCTCCGCCCAGTCGGACAGGGCCGTGGGCGCGTGGACGGGCGTAGCCTCCGTGTCGCCAAAGCCGTTGAGGTCGGGGGCGACGACGTCGAAATGCTCGGCAAGCTGGAGGATGGTCGGGAAGAAGAAAGCGGAGGAGGAGGCGTTCCCGTGCACCAGGACCAGCGCGGGCGCGGCGGGATTGCCCAGGCGGTAGTAGGCGGTTTTGCGGCGGCCGGTGTCAATGGTCAGCTTCTGCGTCATGGCGGCGCCCTCCTATGCCGGCTGTCATTCTGCTTTCATTATAGAAACGCGCCCCCGCCGCGTCAACCCGCGCGGCGTCTCCGGGGGGCAAAAGATAATGTATAAAAAATCCACCAATTTTCCCATTTCCTTCATGCGCCGCCGGTGCGAGAATACCTATAGGG
>JAPXQZ010000277.1:0-2606 GCA_033813835.1 Clostridia bacterium
GGACAACGTGCAGATGGAAGTGACGCTGATCACGCCGATCGCGATCGAGCAGGGTCTGCGCTTCGCGATTCGCGAGGGCGGTCACACGGTCGGCTCCGGTGCCGTCGCCAGGGTCGTGGAAGACTGATACGGCAGCTTTGCCTGAAAAGTGAGGTGTAAACCATGGCAGTCAAGGAAGCGCGCTCCAACATCGTGCTGGCATGCAACGATTGCAAGCAGCGCAACTACAACACCATCAAGAACAAGAAGAACAACCCCGAGCGCATCGAACTGACCAAGTATTGCCGTTTCTGCAGGAAGCATACCGCGCACCGCGAAACGAGGTAAGAACGATGGCAGAAGAGAAGTCGAAGCGCATTCCCGCAAAAGCGGGCGACAAGGCAAAGCGTGCCCCCGCCAAAACCGGCGAGAAGCCGGGCGGGTTCGCGCGCGTCCTCGCGTTCTTCCGGAACCTGCCGGCCAATATCGCCAAGCCGTTCAAGAACACCTGGCGCGAGCTGCGGAAGGTGACCTGGCCAACCCGGGAGAACCTAATTAACTCCACCCTGCTGGTCCTGGCGTTCATGGTCTTCATGGGCGTGGTCATCGGCCTGCTGGACATGGGCTCCACCGAGGTCATCAAGCTCCTGTCCCGCTGGGCGGCTTGATTGGAGACGCAATGCCTGAGCAGGAAATGAACCCCAGGACGCCCGCGTGGTACGTTGTGCACACCTATTCCGGCTATGAGAACAAGGTGAAGGACAACCTGGAAAAGGCCGCCGAGAACAACCGGATGCAGCACCTGATCCAGGAAGTCCAGGTTCCCATGGAAGACGTGGCTGAAATCAAGAACGGAAAGCGGGTCATTACCCAGCACAAGACCTTTCCCGGTTACGTGCTGGTCAAGATGGTCATCACCAGCGAATCCTGGTACGTGGTACGCAATACCCGCGGCGTGACCGGCTTTGTCGGCCCGGAAAGCAAGCCGGTCCCGCTGACGGACGCCGAGTTTGAAACCATGATGAACAGCCAGCCCCAGGCCGAGGCGACCAAACTGGTGGTTGGCGAGGAAATCAGGATTCTGTCCGGCCCCTTGGAAAACTTTACCGGTGTCGTGGAGGCCGTGGACGTCGTCCGCGGCAAGCTCCAGGTCAAGGTCAAGATGTTCCTGGGCCGGGAGATGCAGGTCGAAATCGACCTGGACCAGGCCGAGAAGGCTTAAGGGAAACCAGCCCAACCGTGGGAGGCGCGGTCCGCGCCGCCATAACCACAAAGCGTAGGAGGAGCCATCAACATGGCAAAGAAAGTCACCGCGATCATCAAGCTGCAGGTCAGCGCCGCCAAGGCCACCCCCGCCCCGCCCATCGGGCCTGCGCTGGGCCAGCATGGCGTCAACATTCCCGGCTTCTGCAAGGAGTTCAACGAGCGTACGGCCAAGCAGGCCGGCTATACCATCCCGGTCGTCATCACGGTCTATTCAGACCGCTCCTTCACCTTCATCACCAAAACGCCGCCCGTGCCGGACCTCATCAAGAAAACGCTGAACATCGAGAGCGGCAGCGACAAGCCCAACAAGAACAAGGTTGCCCAGCTCACCCGTCAGCAGGTCCGGGATATCGCAACCCAGAAAATGGCCGACCTGAACGCCGCGAGCATCGAGGCCGCGATGAGCATGGTCAAGGGCACCGCCCGCAGCATGGGCATCACCGTCGAGGAATAAGGGAAGGCATGTGGGAGGACTTCGGGCCGCTATCACCACAGGAAGGAACTGAACATGAAACACGGAAAGAAATACCTTGAATCAAAGAAGCTCATTGACGAAGCCAAGCTTTACGACCCCGCGGAGGCCATCGCCCTGGTCAAACAGACCGGGAAGGCCAAATTTGACGAGACGGTAGAGATTTCCATCCGCCTGGGCGTCGATCCGCGCCAGGCCGACCAGCAAATCCGCGGCGCCGTCGTGCTGCCGCACGGTACCGGCCGCGTCGTGCGCGTCCTGGTGTTTGCCAAGGCGGACAAGGCGGATGAAGCGCGCGCTGCCGGCGCCGACTACGTGGGCGACAATGACCTGGTTGAGAAAATCCGCACGGAAAACTGGTTCGAGTTCGACGTCAGCGTCGCGACCCCGGACATGATGGGCGTCGTCGGCAAGATCGGCCGTCTCCTGGGCCCCAAGGGCCTGATGCCCAACCCGAAGTCCGGCACGGTCACCAACGACATCACCAAGGCCATCTCGGACATCAAGGGCGGCAAGGTGGAGTACAGGATTGACAAGACGGCCATCGCCCACTGCCCCATCGGCAAGGTGTCCTTTGAGGAGACCAAGCTGGTCGAAAACCTCTCCGCCCTTATGGACGCCATCGTGAAGGCCAAGCCGCCGACCGCGAAGGGCATCTATCTGCGCTCCCTGTACCTGAGCACGACCATGGGCCCCTCCATCCGCCTGAATCCGCTGAAATTCTGATTCAGCAGTACGGATAACAAGAAAAACCCCGTCATGGGGTTTTTCATTTGTTCCTGCATCCCCGGCCTGTCCAGGACCCGGGTTGTATGGTGCCCAGCATCACCGCAAATCTGCAGATGCCGTGCTGCCATCCACGGGAAAGGCCATCCCGGCGGGATGGCCC
>JAPXQZ010000278.1:0-2567 GCA_033813835.1 Clostridia bacterium
AGCGCCATGTAGACGCCCTGGTTGGCCTGGGAGCCGCTGTGCGGCTGCACGTTGGTGTGGTCGGCGCCGAAAAGCGCCTTCGCGCGCTCACGGGCCAGATTTTCCGTCACGTCGACGAACTCGCACCCGCCGTAGTACCGCTTTCCCGGGTAGCCCTCCGCGTATTTGTTGTTCAGCGGGCTGCCCATGGCGGCCAGCGCGGCGGGGCTGACAAAGTTCTCGCTTGCGATCAGCTCCAGATGGGTTTCCTGCCGTTCGCACTCGCCCTCGACGGTTTTCCGGATTTCCGGGTCCTCCCAAAGCGCCTCAGGGATCTTCCACATAAAGGCCTCCTGTCAGAAATGTGATTTCTTTTGCCATTCTACCCGGTTTCGCGCAAAATACCGCATGCGGCGCCGGGTGGACCCGCAGCACATCCCAACATGCGTTTACTGCTGCTTCCTTCCGGACCTGACAGGGTTCACGCCATGGCATCGCACGGGGCCCGGCATCGCATACGGCAAAAATTATCTTAGCAAAGCCGCACCATTTTTTCAAGACGACGAAAGCCCCCCGCGGCTACCCGGAGATTGCGGATAACCCGCTTTTGATTGACATAACAAGCATTCTTGCGTATGATTCCAAGTTGCGGTAGCGGTGAAACACCTTTGGGAAAGACGCCCGGAGGAAGCGCCGGCGCGCGCCGGAGAATGAAAAGACAGGCGGCACGAGATGCAGGAGACGTCTAAAGGAAAACGGCTGTATCTGTCGTCCCCCACCATGCACGGGGACGAGCAGCGCTTCATTCAGGAAGCCTTCGACACCAACTGGGTTGCGCCCCTGGGGCGCAACGTGGATGAGTTTGAGCGCGAGCTGGCCAGCTTCCTCGGTGTGCGTGCCAGCGTGGCGCTGGTATCCGGCACGGCGGCCATCCACCTGGCGGTCAAGCTGGCGGGCGTCGGCCCGGGGGATGTCGTACTGTGCTCCGACATGACCTTCGCCGCCACCGTCAACCCCGTTTCCTACGAGGGCGGTATCCAGGTGTTCATCGACGTGGAGCGCGACAGCTGGAACATGGACCCCGCGGCGTTGGAAGCCGCGCTGAAACGCTATGACGGCAGCGCACCCTCCCGCCCCAGGGCCAAAGCCGTTTTGCTGGCGCACCTATACGGCTCCCCCGCAAGGATGGACGACATCCTGCGGCTGTGTGAACGCTACGGCGTCCCCCTGATTGAGGACGCGGCGGAAAGCCTGTCGGCGACTTACCGGGGCAGGCAGACGGGCAGTTTTGGCAAGTACGGCATCGTCAGCTTCAACGGCAACAAAATCATCACCACTTCCGGCGGCGGCATGCTGCTGTCCGACGATTCGGAAGGTATCGCGAAGGCGCGCTTCTGGGCGACCCAGGCGCGCGACCCGGCGCCTTGGTACCAGCACTCTGAGATTGGATACAATTACCGCATGAGCAACGTTGTCGCCGGCATCGGCCGCGGGCAGCTGCTGTGGCTGGCGGAGCACCGGGCGCTGAAGAAAGCCGTCTACGAACGCTACCGGGAAGGGCTTTCCGGTCTCCCCCTTTCGATGAATCCCTACCTTCCGGAGAGCGAGCCGAATTTCTGGCTGTCCTGCGTTGCCCTTGACGCGGACAGCGGCGTCAGGCCAGCGGACGTCCTGCGCGCGCTGGAGGCGCAGAACATGGAGGGCAGGCCGCTATGGAAACCCATGCACCTGCAGCCGGTGTACGCGGGGCGGGAGTTTGTGTCCCTAAGCGGCGGCGACGTCGGGGGCGACCTGTTTGCCCGCGGGCTGTGCCTGCCCTCCGATATCAAGATGACCGCGCAAGAGCAGGACCGCGTCATCGCGGTCGTCCGCTCCTGCTTTGAAAAATCCTGAGGCTGGATGAAAAAAACGGAAGAAACCGGCAAAACGCCGGCGGGAGGAAGGCTGTACCGCGCATTCGGGAAACGGGCGCTGGACTTGTTGTTCGCGTTGCTGCTGCTGCCGCCCGCCGCTCTGTTGGTGCTGCCGTCCATGGCGATTGTCAAAGCCCAGTCTCCGGGACCCGCGCTGTTTATCCAGCGCCGCCCGGGCAGGGGCGGAAAGCCCTTTCTTCTCTTTAAGCTTCGCACCATGATTTCCCGGACCGAAAAAGACGGCCGGCCGCTGTCGGATATGGAGCGCGTCACCGGATTTGGCCGGTTCATCCGCGCGCTGTCCATTGACGAACTGCCCCAATTGCTCAATATCTTAAAGGGAGATATGTCCTTCATCGGCCCACGCCCCCTGCTGATGCAGTACCTGCCCCTGTATACCCCTGCCCAGGCCCGGCGCCACGAGGTTCGGCCGGGCATTTCCGGTTGGGCGCAGGTCAACGGGCGCAATGCGCTGAGCTGGGATGAAAAGTTCGCGTTGGATGTGTGGTATGTGGATCACCTAAGTCTTCGGCTGGATCTGAAAATTATCGGCATGACCATCCGGCGTGTTCTCAACCGTGAGGGCATCAACGCAGACGAAGGGGTCACCATGCGGCCGTTTACAGGCGGGGGAGGGCAGGCGGGCCATGGGTGAACCAATCGTCATCCTGGGGG
>JAPXQZ010000279.1:0-2565 GCA_033813835.1 Clostridia bacterium
GGTGGGTACCATGAGCAAGAGGCCATTCAGCAAGGACGAGCAGCTCATCTTGAGCGCAGGCCCCGATGTGGAGACCGTAACCGAGAAATGCGTGATCTTCACACCCGAGTTCAAAGAGAAGGCATATCAAGCGCTCTTACGCGGGGAACGCATGGCGGCAATCTATGAGGAACACGGGATTCAACCTTCGATCTTGGGAAACGCGAGAATCAATCTGGTGACTGGCATTTACCCGTTGCCGATGTACAGAAAGGACGGACATCGGGGGCTCTGCCCCCGAACCCCCGCGGTTTATCGCTTCGCTTTCCAGGAGGGCAGCCGCGCTGCGGCGCAAGAAAAAGCGACGGAACCCTCCTCGCCGCCCTCCCGCACATCCGGTGAAGCGCTCGGGTCGCTCCTCAACGTTGCCCTATCCTCAGCACCGGCAAAGCGGGAGCAGTATATCACCACTCGTTGCGGACGAACTGCCACTAAGCAAATGTTGTACTTGACATGGGGTACACTTCATACCCCTCGGTTCATTGTTGTGTTCTCATCATTAAAATTATCCAAGGAATGATTATGTTGGAACAACTATGTTATGGCTTGTCAAAGACCATCGGCCGCTCGCCCCGCCCCAGGCAGCGGGAACAGGTGAACCCGCACCGCGCGCACACGCGGCGCGGCGCGCCGGCCTGCGCCTGCGGCATCAGGTCCCCGTAGAACGGGCAGGCGCATCGCATCAGGAGATGCCGGCCTTCCGCAGATACTGCCCGGTATAGCTGTCCTCGTTCCGGGAGACTTCCTCCGGGGTACCCGTCGCGATGACCCGCCCGCCGCGGTCGCCGCCGTCCGGCCCCAGGTCGATGACGTAGTCCGCGGTCTTGAGCACGTCCAGGTTGTGCTCGATGACCAGCACGCTGTTGCCGGAGTCCGTCAGCCGCTGCAGCACCTTGATGAGGCGGGAGACGTCGTCCACGTGCAGCCCGGTCGTGGGTTCATCCAGCAGGACCAGCGTCCGGCCGGTCGCCTTGCGGCTCAGCTCCGTCGCCAGCTTGACCCGCTGTGCCTCGCCGCCGGACAGCGTGGTGGAGGGCTGGCCGATTTGGATATAGCCCAGCCCGACGTCGTGCAGCGTCTTGAGTTTGCGCCGGATGGCCGGGTGGTGCTCAAAGAAGTCCAGCGCCTCGTCCACCGTCATGTTCAGGACGTCGGAGATGGTCTTGCCCCGGTACTTGATCAGCAGCGTCTCGCTGTTGTACCGCTTGCCCTTGCAGACCGCGCAGGGCACGTAGAGGTCGGCCAGGAAATGCATTTCGATTTTCAGCAGGCCGTCCCCGCTGCAGGCCTCGCAGCGGCCGCCCTTGACGTTGAAGGAGAAGCGGCTTTCCTTGTACCCGTGGGCCCTGGCCTCGTTGGTCTGGGCAAACACGCGGCGGATGAGGTCGAACAGCCCCGTGTAGGTGGCCGGGTTGCTGCGCGGCGTCCGGCCGATGGGGGACTGGTCGATGGAGATGATCTTGTCCAGCTGTTCCAGCCCCTCGATGGCGTCGTGCGGGCCGGGGTAGGTGGACGCGCGGTTCAGGTCCCTCGCCAGGGCTTTGTAGAGGATGGCGTTGACCAGGCTGCTCTTGCCGCTGCCAGACACGCCGGACACGCAGCAGAACACGCCCAGGGGGAAGGAGACGTCCAGGTTCTTCAGGTTGTTCGCCCGGGCGCCCTTCACCGTCAGCCAGCCGTTGGCGGCGCGGCGCTTTTTGGGCAGGGGGATGAACTTGCGCCCGGCCAGGTAATCCCCGGTGACCGACTCCGGGCTGTTTTTGAGGGCCTCCACCCCGCCCTGGGCGACGATCCGCCCGCCGTGGGCCCCGGCGCCGGGCCCGATGTCCACGATGTAGTCGGCCGTCCGCAGCGTTTCCTCGTCATGCTCCACGACAATCAGGGTGTTGCCCAGGTCGCGCAGGCGCTTGAGGGTGCCCAGCAGCCTGGCGTTGTCCTTCTGGTGCAAGCCGATGGAGGGCTCGTCCAGGATGTACAGCACGCCCACCAGACCGGAGCCGATCTGGGTGGCCAGGCGGATGCGCTGGGACTCGCCGCCGGACAGCGTGGCCGCCGCCCGGGAGAGGGTCAGGTAGTCCAGCCCCACGTCCCGCAGGAAACTGAGCCGGGCGCGCAGTTCCCTGATAATCTGCTCGGCGATGAGGGCCTGCGTAGGGGTCATCTTCAGGCTTTCCAGGAAGCGCTGGGCCTCCGTCAGGTTCATCGCGCTGTAATCGGCCAGGTTGACGCCGCCCACGGTGACCGCGAGAGCCTCGGGCTTGAGCCGCTTGCCGCCGCAGGCCTGGCAGGGTTCGTCGCGCATGAACTGCTCGTACATCGCCTTGGCCGCGTCGCTGGACGTCTCCCGGTAGCGGCGCATCAGCGTGGGGATGATGCCCTCGTAGGCGACGTTGTACACGCCGGAGCCGGACAGGCTCTGGAACCGCACCGGGATTTTCGCGCCCTTGGCGCCGTAGAGCAGCACGTCGAGGACGTCCCGGGGTAGCTCGCCCACCGGGGTATCCATGCTGAAGCGGTATTTTTCGC
>JAPXQZ010000280.1:0-2551 GCA_033813835.1 Clostridia bacterium
GTGTACTGCATCGCGCCGCCGATGATCTCGTCCCGGTGGACGACCTCGTAGGCCGTGCGCACGTCCACGCCCACTCCGGGCTTGGTCAGTTCGAAGAAGCGCGGGTTCTGAAGCTCCGTGTTCAGGTCGAAACCCGGATAAATCTGGCGCAGCGCGTCCCCCTGTGTGACCAGGTTCTGGAAGTGCTTCTGCACCTGGGCTTCCTGCATCCGCTCTGCCTGCATCCGCTGAAGCTGCGCCCTGTCGGCCTCCAGCTTCTTCATCTGCTTGAGCGTGTCGACCGGGATGCCCCTTTGCAGCGCCTCGTCCTCGTACAGCGCGTCGTCGTCCGTGATCTTGGCAACCAGGCCTTCGTAGTCGCCCTCTTTCAATCCGTGTTTCTGAAGCAGCGCCTCCAGCGCGGGCTTGAGCTTTTCCAGCGTCTCCGCCGCCTGTTTCGTGTGCTTCAGCCGGTCCTGAACGATGGCGGAAACCGCCTTGCCAAAATCTTCCTTGTAGTCGCCCTTGACCAGCTCGTCAAAGGACGGCCTCTCTTTGGCAGGAGGGGTCTGCCCCTTGGCCTCGGCCTGCTGTGCCTGGATTTGCTGCACGGCCTGGGGCTGTTCGCCACCGGCCTGTTGTGCTCCGCCCAGGTTGACAGTCACCTTCCGGCCCGCCCTCGACTTGAACTCCAGCGCGGCGTCCGCTGGCCTTTCGCCCGTGGTTGAAGTGCCCGCCGCCGGTGATGCAGCAGCCGGGGCGCCTGCCCCTGCTCCGCCGTCCGGCGAGTACCGCTTCACAACCAAATCCATCATGCTTGTCTCCTTCTGCCCGTTGGTGGGCGATCCCACAAGGTAGAGTACGGATCATCAGCGCAAGATATCAGTCCCCCTCAGGCCCAATTTCGGTAGTCTTCCCGGATCGCCTTGTAGAACGGCATGAACTCCGGCTTGATGCGCGTGATGGTGCCCTCGTCGTCCACGTGCAATTCAACGAGCCACCCGCCCATCGCAGCGGAAATCCCCTTGCCCCGCATCCAGGATGTCTGCCCGCACAGGCAGGCGGTCTGGAAGGCGTGCACGTTGCGATAGTAAAAATACTCTTGCTTGTGATAGTGGCCGACGGCCAGGATGTTCGGCTTCTCGCCGCCCGACATCGCCTCGATGATTTTCTGGATTTTGTAGCTCTGCGCGTAGCACGTGCCGTCCTGCGGATGATGAAGCTCCATCACGCACCGGGGCGTCAGCTCCACATAGGCCGTCATGTATCCCAGGTAGTCCATGTCCTCCCGCAGCGCAGCCACCTGCCGCCCGATGTCCATGCCGATGCTCTTGACGAATGAGTAGTCGTGGTTCCCGGTGATAAATCGGGTCGTGATCCCGTCCCGGCGCGGGTATACCTTGGCCACGTGCACCGCCTGCGCGTCCGCCCCGTGGACGTACAGTTCATACTCGTGTCCGGGGCGCATCTTCTCGCCGTCGGTCATGTCCCCGGTATGAAAAACGGAGGTGATCCCCTCCGCTTCGTAGAAGTCGTATAGTTTGTGCAGCAGCGTGATCTGCGTGTCCATGCACCCCAGCTGGGTATCCCCCATCAGCCCGAATCGGATGACCTTCTCCCCGACCCAGGAGGATGGCACCCGGTTCTCCGCCGGCGGGATGATCCGCGCCAGGCGGTATATACCATCCCGCTCCTGTACCACAAAACCCTGGTCGCGCACGTCCTGTACCATCGCCTCCGCCACGCGGGCAGATATCCCCAGCTCATCCGCCAGACCTTGCAGATCCGCCCCCTTGATCAGCGCGTCCATCAGGGCGCTGTCCTGAGGCGCGGAGGCCGCTCTCGGCGCGGGAAGCGGCTCCCTTGGCCCCGGCAGCGCGGTCTTCAGCCCCCGCCGGTGGCGCTGTGCCTTTTTCCAGGCGTTCCTCGCCTTGCTCCGCAGCTGTAAGTCGTCGTTCCCCGCCGCCAGCTCCGGGTATCTCGCCCGGATCTCCCCCGCCAGCGTCCGCCAGGACAGCCCGCTTTCGCGCAATGAAACAATCTCGCTCTCCCAAAGCTCCAAAACATCGCCCTCCGATATGTGTTTTACTCAGGCTGGCTGGCCTGCTGCGCCCGCTCCCGCGCCTTGCGCATCGTGCTGTGCTCTTCCGGCTTCTCAGGGTTGGGCCACGTGAATCCCGGACTGCGCCCGCCCGGAGGCACCATCGCCCGCTGTGGCGGTTGCCCCGGACCCGCGCCCTGTCCGGGCTGTCCACCCTGCGGAGCAATCCCCAGCATCTGCAACAACGCGGGCATCTTCTCCGGCTCATAGCGGTCGGTCAGCCCAATCACGGCCTGCGTCAGCATCTGGATCAGTTGCGCCGTCTGCTGACCCTGTAGAACTTTCTGAAGCACCTCGTCTTTGCCGGGGAAATCCATCATTTCCAGCATCGGAACCACCATGTCAGCCATCTGAGGATTAAAAACGCCCATCCCAAACAGCTGCACGGCCAAGTCGTTCTGCGCCTGCCGGGAAAAGGGCGTCTGCTTCGCCGCCCGCACCTGGATGTCGAACACCGGCAGGCGGAATCCC
>JAPXQZ010000281.1:0-2533 GCA_033813835.1 Clostridia bacterium
ATATCGACCTCATCGTCAGGCAAATCATCCCGGCGGCCGCCGGGGAAGGGCTGGCGGCGTTCTGCGACGTGTTCTGCGAAACCGGCGTGTTCTCGCCGGATGAGGCAAGGGATATCCTGCTGGCGGGGCAAAGGGCGGGCCTGCGGAGCAAAATCCACGCGGATGAAATCGACGCGATCGGCGGCAGTGAGCTGGCCGGTGAACTGGGCGCGGTTTCCGCCGAGCACCTCATCGCGATGCGGGACAGCGGCATCAGGGCGCTGAAGGCGGGCGGCGTCATCGCCTGCCTGCTGCCGGCCACGTCCTTCTACCTGGGCAAGCCCTACGCCCGCGCGAGGGACCTGATTGCAGACGGCGTGCCGGTGGCCGTCGCCAGCGACTTCAACCCCGGGAGCTGCCCTTCCCATTCGCTGCAGCTGTGCATGAACCTGGCGTCCTGGCAGTACCGCATGCAGCCGGAGGAAATCCTGACCGCCGTGACGCTCAACGCCGCGGCGGCCATCGGAAGGGCGGAAACCGTGGGCAGCACCGAGCCCGGCAAACTGGCGGACCTGGTTGTCTGGGAGGCGGACTCGCTGGATTTTCTCATGTATCGTTTCGGCAGCAACCTGGCGCGCGCCGTCCTGAAGCGCGGAAAGGTCGTCGCCGGCCGCCTCTGAAACGGCGCTGGCTCAGACGAAACCGGGCAATCGTTCGATGACCAGGCGCTGCAGCGCGTTCCCGCGGACGAGCCGGCGCATGGCGTCCGTATCCTTGTGCAATTCCCTGTCCACGTCCAGGAAGGCGACGCGTTCGCGGATTGCCTGATGGATTCTGGCATTCACCGCAGAGGGGGTTCCGCCGCGCAGGTCGATGGCCTGGGCGGCCGCCATCAGCTCCAGCGCGAGCACGGACAGCGCGTTGTCCACAATCTGCGCGGCCTTTCTCGCCGCGGTCATGCCCATGGACACATGGTCCTCCTGGTTGGCGGAGGAGGGGATGGAGTCCACGCTGGCCGGATGGGCGAGCACCTTGTTTTCCGACACCAGGGACGCCGCGGTGTACTGGATAATCATCATGCCGGAATTGACGCCGGGGCTGCCGGTCAAAAAGGGCGGGAGCCCGTTGGACAACTGCGGGTTCACCATCCGCTCCAGCCGCCGCTCGGAGATGCTGGCCAGTTCCGCCGACGCGATGCCCAGGAAGTCCAGCGCCAGGGCCAGGGGTTCCCCGTGGAAGTTGCCGCCGGAGATGACCTCGCCTTCCTCCGGGAAGATGAGCGGGTTGTCCGTAACGGCGTTGAACTCGGTTTCCAGCACGCCCTTGACATAGGCGACCGCGTCGCGCGCCGCGCCGTGCACCTGGGGCACGCAGCGCAGGGAGTAGGCGTCCTGCACCCGCCTTGCGTCCGGCTGGTCCATCAGCGCGCTGCCCTCGCACAGCAGGCGTACATTCCGGGCCGACACCTGCTGCCCCGCGTGCGGGCGGATGGCGTGGATGCGGGCGTCGAAGGCGTCGATGCGCCCCTGCAGTGCTTCCATGGAAAAGCCCGCCGCGATATCCGCCAGCCGGCACAGCTGCAGCGCGTCGTAGAGCGCCAGCGCGCCGACCGCGCCCATCGCCTGGGTGCCGTTGATTAAGGCCAGGCCTTCCTTGGCCTGAAGCTCCATCGTCGCGAGCCCCGCCCGCTCCATCGCCGCCTGGCCCGGCATCACCTTTCCCCCATATTCAGCCTCGCCCAAACCCAGGAGCACCAGCGCCATGTGGGACAGCGGCGCCAGGTCGCCCGAGGCGCCCAGGGAGCCTTTCTCAGGGACGACGGGGTGCACGCCGGCGTTCAGCATGCCGAGCAGGGTCTGCACCAACTCCGGCCGCACGCCGGAATGCCCCTGGCACAGCGCGTTGGCACGCAGCAGCAGCATCGCCCGCACCGTCTCCGCGGCGAGTGGGTTGCCGCAGCCCACCGCGTGGCTGACAATCAGGTTGCGCTGCAGCAGGTTGACCTGCTCGCCGGAAATCCGCACGCTGCTCAGCGCGCCGAAGCCGGTGTTGATGCCGTACACCGCACGGCTTTCCCGCAGGATGCCCTCGACGATTTCCCTGGAGCGGCGCATCGCCGGCAAGGCCGTTTCTGAGAGGGAAACCTTGGCCCCATATCGCGCGACGGCGACGACCTGCTCCAAGGACAGATGATGGCCGTCGATGACGACCTGGGAAATGCTGTCGGCGAACATGCGGGCGCTCCCTCCAATTCCTGTCATGCCGTTCTGTGCCGCCTACTATACGCCATCCGGCTTCATTACAAAAGCCCGGAACGCGACGTTCCGGGCTTTGGCAAGGGGAAATGGCTTAAAGCTAAAAAGCAAAGACACGTTACCGTTAACAATAGAATCATGTAATAATAGACCGCTTCTCATCTAATTTTAACTAGATAGTGTCTACACGAGTTATGCAAGAACGCCTGCCCAAATGGCGATGCATCGAACTTGAACGGCAGCAATGAACCCGTCGCTGGTTTTCGCGTACCTGGTTGCAACCCCACGCCACCGCTTGA
>JAPXQZ010000282.1:0-2523 GCA_033813835.1 Clostridia bacterium
GGTGGGTTGGGGCCGCTCATAGGCCGCCGGGGTGCGGAACGCGCCCCGGTGCGCCTCCGGGCGCGCGAGGACGAAGGCCAGGGGCGCCTTCATGTCCGGGGCCTGGTAGAACAGCCGCAGGGTGTTTTCGTCCGGCGTCTCCAGCCTTAGCAGGCGCCCGCCCTGCGCCTCGTAGCTGCCTTCGCCGAAAGGAGGCTCTCCGCCGTCCGGCGGCGGGGGCTCCGCGAGGCGCGGCAGTTCCTCCCGCTCCTCGGCGCTCCCGGCGGGCAGGGTCAACAGCCCGTCCATCAGTTCGTGCAGCGCCGCCATCTGCGTCCCCTCCCGGTTGAGCCCCGCGGTCACGCACAGCGCCAGGTTGCTGTCCCGGTCTATCATCATCACCTGGCCGTACATCCCGCCGCCCCGGTAGCGGCCCTTCGGGCCCAGCCAGAATTGCCAGCCGTAGCCGCTTTCCCAGTCCGGCCAGTGCGGGCTGGCGTCCGGGTCGAAGGTATCGATCTGCTTGCCGGAGGCCTGCGCCAGGTATTCTTTCGGAAGCAGGCGCCTGCCTTCCCACACGCCGTCCGACAACAGCAATTGCGCCGCGTGCGCCAGCGCCAGGCAGGAGAGGTGCAGCCCGGTGCCGCCGATGTTGTAGCCCAGGGGGCAGCAGTCCCACTGGGGCTTTGGGATACCCAGCGGCGAAAACAGCCGGGGCATCAGGTAATCCCGGAGGCTCTGCCCGCAGCGCCGGGTCACCATGCGGCCCAGCAGGTAGGTGCCGTGGCTGTTGTAGTGGAAATGCGTTCCCGGCTCCCGCGTGACGGGGAAGGACAGGATTTCCCGCGCCCAGTCGCGCTTTTCGCGCAGGGCGCGCTCGCCGCTGTTTTCGTCCAGGCCGGAGGTCATCGACAGCAGGTGCCGCAGGGTTACCCCGTGCAGCCGCCTGTCGTATCCGGGCGGCAGGCAGTCCGGCAGCACGTCCGCGACGCTGTCGTCATAGGACAGGAGGCCTTCCCCGGCCGCGATGCCCGCCGCCATGGACGCGAAGCTCTTGGACAGGGAGAAGGTCGTGTGCGGCGCGTCCGCGCGCCAGGGCGACACGGACAGCGCGTAGACCTTCCCGTCCCGGGCCAGCGCCAGGGCATGCAGGCCCGCGCCGCCGCGCGATTGCAGGAAGCGCAGGACGGCCCCGGAGCTCAGGCCCAGCTCCTCCGGGCTTGAGACGCGCGTCAGCCCCGGCATGTCAATCCCTCCCCTTTGATAGGGGGATTATAGCACGGCTCAGCTATGGGGCGGGAAACCGGAACGCCTCCCGCAAACGGGGAGACGGAAACTCGTCCGCCCTTCATCGGAACTTTGCCTGAACAATACAATCGCGCCGCGCGGTATGATATAATGCCGCAAAAGGAGGCGCTCACCGATGGTTGTTCATGTGTTTGACACCGAGGCCCAGGTCGCGCGCGCGGCCGGCGCGATTTTCGCGGCGCAGGTTTTAAGGAAGCCGGACAGCGTGCTGGGGCTGGCCACCGGCTCCACGCCCATCTCCACCTACCAGGAGCTCATCCGGCTTTACCGGGACGGGGTGCTGGATTTTTCAAAGGCCACCACCTTCAACCTCGACGAGTACGCCGGGCTGCCGGTCAGCCATCCGGAGAGCTATCTTTCCTTCATGAAGCGCAACCTCTTCGACCACGTGAACCTCAAACAGTCCTTTTTGCCAAACGGCCTGGCGGAGGACCTGGACGCGGAATGCGCCCGCTACGAGGACAGCATATTGGCGGCGGGCGGGGTGGACCTGCAGCTGCTGGGCATCGGGCATAACGGGCACATCGGCTTCAACGAGCCGGCGGAGCAGTTCACCTACCCGACCAACGCCGTCACCCTGACCCAGGACACCATCGACGCCAACAAGCGCTTCTTCAGCAGCGAGGAGGAAGTGCCGCGCCGCGCGCTGTCCATGGGCATCGGCACCATCATGTCCGCTAAAAGCATCCTGCTCATCGCCCTGGGGGAGAACAAGGCGCCGGTCATCCGCGGCATGGTGCAGGGCGAAATCACGCCCCGGCTGCCCGCCTCCATCCTGCGCGCGCACCCGGCGGTCACGGTGCTGCTGGACAAGGGCGCCGGCAGCCTGCTGTAGGCCTTCAGCCTGTGTAAAACCCCAGGGACAGTTTTCCCGGGAACGCCGGCAGGCCGCGCCCGGGCACGGAAAACCGTCAGCGGACAAGTTATCGACAATCCCCCGTTGACGTGGACGAACCCGCAGGCGCGCCGGAAAGTTCGCGGCGCCTGTGGCAAAGCCGGCGGAAACCCGACAGCGTGTCAGGTTCCTCGGCAGCCCCTGAGGGAGCCCATCGGGGTTGTAACCTCCGGAACAGGGACGCTGTCCACACCCGTCCACAATCCGCGCAGGGTTTTCAACAGGGCGCCGGGAACAGTTTTCGTCGGCGGCGGCAGGGGACTCCGCCCTTATCCACAGCGTCCACAGCCCCTACTACTACTACTATCCATGATTCGTACTGCCAGCCTGACGGCGGGCGG
>JAPXQZ010000283.1:0-2518 GCA_033813835.1 Clostridia bacterium
CTCGTGCAGGAAGGCGGGGATGACCTCGTCGAAGTTGATGTTGCCCTCGCCGAAGGGCGCGTGGGTGGAGGTGCCGGTCTCGTTCAAGGTGCCGTCGGAGTCGATGACGTGGACCAGGCCGATGCGGTCCTTGGCCATGCGGACGAACTCCAGGATGCCGCCCTCCAGCTTGAGCCCCTCCTCGATGTGGCGCAGGCCCAGGGCGCAGTTGTAGGCGTGGCAGGTGTCAAAGAGCAGGGAGAAGTTGGGCTCGTTCACCCGATCCACCAGCTCGATGACGTTCCTGGGCTCGTTGATGATGAAGCCCGGCTCGAACTCCCAGACGACCTTGAAGCCCAGGGCGGCGGCCTCCTGCGCCATTTCCTTGAAGTGTTTGACGAAGAAATCCTTGACTTCCTGGTAGGTCATCCCCATGGGCACCACCGGCGGGGTGCAGGTATCCACGCGCATGATGTCGGTGAGGTTCAGCTCCTTCGCCAGCTTCAGCGCGCGGGTGTATTCCGCCCGCCATTCCTTCGTCATCTTCAGGGAATCGTACTTCCACATGTCCAGGGCGTAGTCGGCCACCTCCATCCCGGAGTCCTTGAACAGCTTGACCAGGGCGTCTTTCTTGGCCTGCGTGTCCACCAGGTCGGGATGGGCGCCGAAGGGGGGGAACCCGCCCAGGCTGATGCCGTCGTAGCCGATCTTCTTCGCGCCCGCGACGAGCTGATCCAGCGGCTGGGGAATGGCCCAGGAGCTCAGTGAGATTTTCTTCATGGAGTAACCCTCTCTTTCTTCAATTGGCGCGGTTCAGCGGTGCTTGGGGATGGGCTTCTTCATGGCCTCTACCTGGGGGATGCCCACGTCGGGGCCAAAGTGCTTCAGGATGACCAGGGGCTCGTAGCGGGAGTCGTTGCGGACCGTCACGCCCTTCTTCGCGGCGGCGGCAGAGACGAAGAACTCGTCCGCGCTCAGCTCCCCGTAGCGCAGGAAGGTCGGGCTTTCGCAGCCGAAGGGGCCGAAGGCGCCGTGGCCCTGGATGACGATGCAGCCGTAGGCCGCGGCGTCCCTGACCGTGGCCTCCTGCCCAGGCAGGACGGTCAGCCGCTTGGCGGCGATGTAGTCGTTGCCGTAGCAGACCCAGCTTTGCTCGTACCCCGGGCCTTCCTGCTCCATAAGCGGGCGGCGGAAGAAGCGCTCGCGGTAGTCGGTGGCGGTATTGAGGTCCCAGTCCGCCACACCCATGATGGTCTCCAGGTCGTCCTTGTCCTCCTCCGGCACGTAGCCCGCCAGGGCGTCGTGGGTGAAGACCTCGCCGTTGACCACGTTTTCCCACATCGCCATCACGTCGCTGTTCCACTGCGGCTCATAGGTGCACAGCGACCCCGGCGCGTGCAGCACGCCCGCGGGCGTGTACCAGCCGGTGTCCAGCTCCATCCGGAAGGCGCGGGACAGCTCCGTGATGTGGATGTCGCGCTTGCTGTAATCGGCGAGCCGCGCCTTGACCTCCTCCCGGGTGACGGAGGGGTCGAAGCCGAAGTAGGTGACCGGCAGGTCGCCCAGGTGCTGGTTGTACTGCTTGGGGAAGAAGTAGTGCTCGTGCTTGGGCTTCACGTCCCCGTAGCGGCGGCAGGCTTCCTCGCCGTGGTGGATGTGGTGGAAGAGGGGCTGCTGGTAGTCGTAGAACTTCGCGTACATGGGCCAGGTGCCGTACTGCTCCATCAGTTTTTCGCCGATGAGCTCCGCCCCCAGGGCCTGGACGAACGTTTGGAACAGCACCGTATGCTTCGGGTCGTCGTCCACGTTGACGAAGCTGAGGCCCTCGTGGGGGCCGGCGCCCTTGGTTTCAACGCGAGTGAGGGAGGAGAACCAGCGCTCCACGATGGCGCCGCGCTCCATGCCCATGGCGAACAGGTCGTCCGGGTGCAGGCGCAGGCGACGGCCCGGGCGGTTGAAGGGGCGGGGCACCCAGTTGGGGGCCATGCGCAGGACGCCCTGGCCTTTTGACAGGACGTCGCGGCAAGCGGTCTTGTCGATCACGTCGTTTCCTCCTTACGCCAGGCAGCGGCGGATGTAGTCGTGCCCCTGCCGGGCCAGCTCGTCGTCGCTGGGGGCGAAGGTGCGCCAGAGATGCAGGGCGCCGGTGAAGGACGGCGCGCCGAGGTTGAAGGCCTCGATGGTCAGGTATCCTTCATATCCCCCGTTCTTGAAGACGTCGAAGATTTCCTGGCCGCAGGCGTGGCCGGTGCCGGGGATGCCGCGGTTGTTCTCGGAAATATGCACGTGCTTGATGTAGGGGAGGGCTTTTTTGAAGGACGCCGCGACGTCGAGCTCCTCGATGTTGGCGTGCATCGTGTCCACCAGCAGCCCGACGTTGTTCAGGTCAATCTCCCTGACGTAGTCGGCCGCGTCCGAAACGGTGTTGAGCAGGTAGGCCTCAAAGCGGTTCAGGGGCTCCACGGCGACCGTGACGCCCTTCTCCGCCGCATATTCAAAACATGGCCGCATGGCGGATATGGACCAGTCCCATTCCTCC
>JAPXQZ010000284.1:0-2510 GCA_033813835.1 Clostridia bacterium
CGGCAGCCCGCAGATGAACTTCTTCGACGTGAAGCTTGAGAAAGAGGGCGACAAGGTCGTTGCGGTGTTCGGGGACAACAAAATCGTCGTTCCAGAGGAAAAGCTCCGGAAGTTCAAGGACGAGGACCATCTGGGCAAGGAAGTCGTCATGGGCATCCGCCCGGAAAACATCGACGACAACCCCGAGGCGGTCGCGGCCCATCCGGAATCTGCGTTCTCCGTCAACGTGGAAGTGACCGAGCTGATGGGCTCTGAGACTTATCTATACCTGAAGACTTCCGGAAAGGAGGACAACGTCGTCGCCCGCGTCGACCCGCGCACCAAGACGCATATCGGCGACAATATCCAAGTCGTCATGGATACCAGCCGCCTCCACTTCTTCGACAAGGACACGGAGGAGACGCTGCTCAACCGTTGAGTGCGCCGTTCTTTACCAGACAGCCGCCTGCGGGCGGCTGTCTTCTTGCCGTTTTTCACGGTTCTATGCAATTTGAGGATAGACCCGTACAGGTGTTTGTGTGGACATTCGGGGGGATAGACGCAGGCAGCAGCCTGTGGATAAGTACCGCAAATTTTACAATTTCTTCACCTGAAGCTTGAAAATGGCGATAAAACCAACCGTTCGAGGGCTGGAATGTGGATAAACCTGTGGACGATGTGGACAGAACAAGTGTTTGAGCGATTTCACGATATACCCTGCATATGCATTCCCGGGAATGCCGATTCGACGGCGGCATCGCAGAAGTAAGTGAATACATATGCAGATTTTGCGGAATATACGGTTTCCGCAGCCATTTATCCGTGGAAGACCCTGTGGATTTTCAAAGCGGGATGCGCCGCCTGTTTTGCTGGGAGGCCTATGGTATAATCCGCGGGGAAACGCTTTACTGAGAATGAGGCGGAAAGGATGGCGCCAGGTGAAAGGGCGGTCAGGCTGAAATGACGCTGCGCGTCATCGCGGTCGGGAAACAGCGGGAGCCGGGGCTCTCGCTCGCGGCGCAGGAATATCAGCGCCGGTTGGGACGTTACCTGAAACTGCAGGTTGTCGAAGTAGCGGACGAAAAGGATCCGGGCCCGGGCGCGAAGGCACTGCAGGGGCGTGCGGTGGCCGTGGAAGGGGAGAGGATTCTTGGCAGGATTTCCCCCGGCGAGCGGGTCGTCGCCCTATGCGTCGATGGGGAGCGCCTGGACACCGCCTCATTCAGTTCACGGCTCCAGCAATGGAAAAACCGGGATGAATCCCCGGTATTCGTGATTGGCGGATCGCTGGGACTCAGCGCCGCCGTGCTCGCGCGGGCGGACGAACGCCTTTCCCTTTCCGCGATGACCTATCCGCACCAGCTGGCCCGCGTCGTGCTGTTGGAGCAGATTTACCGCGCCTGCAAAATCATCGCGGGGGAAAGGTATCACAAGTAATGCGCTTGCTGCAGCTGCGCCTCCACCAGTTCCGCTCCTACCGCCAGCTCACCTTGATGCCGCCGGGCGGCGTAACCGTATTCACCGGGGAAAACGGGGCGGGAAAGACCAACCTGCTGGAAGCCATCCATCTGTGCTGCCTGGGAAAAAGCCATCGGACCTCGGTGGACCGGGATATGATCCGCCTGGGAAGCCGTACCTGCGCGGTGCACGCGCGGGTACAGCGCGCGGACGCGGTCGACGAGGTAGGCGTCCGGCTGTTCTCCCAGCAGGGGGAGCGGAAACTGATCTACGTCAACGGGAAAATTGTCCAGCGCATCGGCGAATTGATGGGGCATATGACCTGCGTGATGTTTTCGCCCGAGGATCTCGAGCTGGTCAAGGGCGCGCCGCAGACGCGGAGGGGTTTCCTGGATATGCTGCTGTCCCAGAGCCAGGCCGCGTATTTTTACGCCATCCAGACCTATGGCGCGATTCTCAGGCATCGAAACGCCCTGCTCAAGGAAATTGCCCGGGGCAGGGGGGACGCCGCCACCCTGGAGGTCTGGGACGAGCAGCTGGCACGCGCCTGCGCGCCTATCGTGCGGTTGCGCAGGGACGCGGCGGAGGCAATCGCCCACACCGCGAAAAAGCACTACGCGTATATTTCTGGAAAGACATCGGAAGCGTTCTCCCTGCGTTACCAGGGCGCGCTGGCGGACAGCCTGGACCCGGAGGCGGATTTGTTGCGGCTGTTGTCCGCCGCCCGGCAGGATGACTTGCGCCGCCTGTCCACCGGACCCGGCCCGCACCGGGACGATTTGATCCTGACCATTGAGGGTCAGGAAATGCGCGCCTTTGCGTCCCAGGGGCAGGCACGGACCGCCGCGCTGGCGATGCGGCTTGCGCAGATAGACGTCCTGACCCAGGCGCACGGGGAAGCGCCGCTGCTGCTGTTGGACGACGTCCTCAGCGAGCTGGACGCGCGCAGGCGCGGGCGGCTTCTGATTATGCTGGACCGCAAGCAGACCCTGATGACCTGCACGGATTTGGCGGGGCTCAAGGACGTCAGCCCTGCCTGCGTGCTGACGGTCCGGGAGGGGATGGTATCCGGC
>JAPXQZ010000285.1:0-2503 GCA_033813835.1 Clostridia bacterium
GCCCTGGCCTGCGCCGCCGTGTTCTTCGGCTGGCCCCTGTTCCGCCACCTGCCGGACGCCCTGGAGGCGCTGGCCCTGTTCTTCGGAGTGTGACCTGTGGAAATCGCCACCATGAACCTTCACCAGCGCATTAATGAAGTGCGCAGGAAGGTGGCCTACATCAAGAAAGACAAGGCCGTCGAGAACTACAAGGCCGTCACCCATGACACCGTGACCGCTGAAACCCGCGAATGGTTCGTTGAGTTTGGCGTTCTCGTGGTCCCCAGCGAACTCGAAGGCACGATGGTGGACACCGGAGCCCGCACGGCCAAGGGCAACGCGATCATGCGCTATGAAGCCCGCTACCGTGTGGATTTCATCAATGTGGACGAACCCACCCAGATCCTGAGCGTGGTCCTCACCGCCCACGCCAACGATCACGGCGACAAGGCCCCCGGCAAGACCGTCAGCTACGCCACCAAATACGCCATCCTCAAGGTGCTTCAGCTTGAGACGGGCGAGGATGACGAGGCCCGCACCCCGCGCAACAGCCGCCCCGGCGATGAAGTTCCCGAGGACGAGCTGAGCGAACTCCTGGCAGCCATCGAAGCCTCCAAGACCCTGGAAGCCCTCCAGACCGCCTACAAGACCGCCTACACCCGCGCCTCGAAGGACAAGGAAGCCCAGGCCACCATCATCAAGGCCAAGGATCAGCGCAAGGCCGCCCTCTCCGGGGGTGCCAAGTGATGACCATCGTCTCTGTCCCCCAGGGCTCCCCCGAATGGCTGGAAGCCCGCGCCGGCAAGGTCACGGCCTCCCGGATCTCCGATGTCCTCGCCAAGGTCAAGACGGGCGAAGCCGCCGGGCGCCGCGACTACCGCGCCCAGCTCGTGGCCGAAATCCTGACTGGGAGGCCCCAGGAATCCGGCTTCATGACTGACGCCATGCGCTGGGGCACCGAACAGGAACCCTACGCCCGCGCCGCTTACGAGTGCCATGCCGGGGTGCTGGTGGATCAGGTGGGCATGGTGCTGCACCCCTCCATCGAGCGCGGCGCCGCCTCCCCTGACGGGCTGGTGGACCCAGACGGCCTGGTGGAGATCAAGTGCCCGAACACCGCCACCCATCTGGATTATCTCCTGGATGGCACGGTCCCGGCGAAGTATCAGCCGCAGATGCTCTGGCAGATGGCATGCACGGGCCGGGACTGGTGCGACTTCGTGAGCTTCGATCCCCGGCTCCCGGAAGACCTCCAGCTTTTCGTGGTCCGGTTCCAGCGGGATCAGGCGCGGATTGACGCGATGGAAGCCGAGGTCCGGGCGTTCATTTCCGAGGCCGAAGAAACCGTTTCCCGCCTCCGGGCGATCAAGGGTGCCGCATGAATACCCATCCCATCTTCGGTCACATGATCAGCGGGATGATGGAGGCCCAGCGCCTCCAGGCTCCCGGCATGGAGCCCCCCCTGCCCATGGGCTGCCCCTCCTGCGCCGCCGCGGAGGCCCAGTGCGACCGCATGGCCCAGCGCATCCGCGAACTGGAAGCCGCCCTTGACCTCGAAGCCAAGGCCCGCGTGGCCGCCGCGGAGATGGCCCACGAAGCGAAGCTGGCGCTGGCCCAGGCGGAATCCGAGCGGGACGCCGCCCTTATGAGGCTGGCGTCGTGACCACCGTCACCCCCTTCGATTTCGACGACCTGCCTGATTCCGTCAGCCAGGCCGAAGCCCTCTGGCACCTCACGGCTATCTCCTACGTCTACGCCCTGGGCCTGGGCTATCTGACCCTGCTGGACCAGCCCGACACCAAGGCGGCTTGGAACTGTGAGCGGGCCGCCGACTACCTGGAGCGCAGCGTCCGCCGTGCCTACCCCGGGCCGGAGGGCGAGTTCCTGCTGGCCCTGGCCCGGCGGAAGGCGCGGGAGGGCGTGGAGCGGCAGAAGACCGCGCAGGGGGCACCATGCACCCGCTGACGCGCCGCCTTGCCGCGGACCCCGCCGAATGGCTGTGGCAACACCGCCAGGACCGGACGCCCTGCCCTGCCCGCTGCGACGAAGGGACCGTCTGGTACCAGACGGAGCGATCCTCCTGGGAATATCCCGGCGCATGGGAGGGACGCCCCTGCGAGAGGTGCGGGGGGCGCGGGTATCTGCCCCGAAGCTATAGGCGCATCTAACGCATGGCATAACCGGCGGTGCCGGTGAATTGGAGGAACGGATGGAGAAAGACAACGAAGGCACCGTACGAGTTGAGCGAACGATGACCGGACCTGAGATCCGCCGGGCGATGCGCGATCTGCTGTGGGAACGCACACGGGAAATGCAGCGCCGGATGAAGGACTACGACGAGACCGTTGAACGCCCAGCACGGCAAGCCCTGATAGCGCAATGCCCCCATGAGGACGACGACCACTGGGAGAGCAATGGGGTCGGCTGGTCGTGGACATCATGCCGATGGTGCGGAAAGCGAATGAGAGAGGAATCAACCTGGAACGAGCAGGAGCCCTAACGACCCAAGCTGACCGGCCCAGCC